>CAYGKB010000102.1:0-7036 GCA_964350425.1 uncultured Chromatiaceae bacterium
GGAAACCGCGCCGTCTATCGGCCAGATTTTTGGTGATCCGGAAATACTGGCGGTGTTGCCGGCCGGTGCGTCAGCAGCAGAAGTTGAGCAGTACAACGAGCTCATGGAGGCCTGGCGCAGCGGCAGTCACACCATTAACGTGGTGAACGAGCAGGACATTGATGCTTTGCCGGACGACAAAGGCGTGTGGCTGCTGGGCCGTGACAATCAGATGGCTGCGGAACTGTTCGGTCGCGATCCGCAGCTTGATGTTGATATGGGCGCTGACTCGCTGTTAATCCGTGGCGAGGCGGTGAATCAGCTGGATCATTCCACGGTGATCATTCGCCGCCACCCGGGCAATATTTCCAAAGCGGTGGGCTGGATCAGTGTGGCACCGGACGCTGCATTCCCGGGCATGGCCACCAAGCTGCCGCATTACGGCAAATACTCGTACCTGGCATTTGCCGGCGACGAATCAGCCAACGTGCTGAAAGGCGAGTGGGCGGCAACCGATTCACCGCTGCGCGTGGATCTGCGCGAGCGCAACAGCAGTTTCGATGCTTCGTTGCAGGCTGCACGGCCGCCGCAGCGGGCTGCGCTGGCCGAACTGCCGCCGGTGTTCTCGCGTGACCGCCTCAAAGAGCATGTCACAGTGCTGGCCGGCGAGGAGATGCAGGGCCGCGGGCTCGGCACGCCCGGTCTGGAAATGGCAGCGGAATATATTGTCGAGCAATTCAAAACGATCGGTCTGCAGCCGGGCGGTGATGACGACAGCTATTCGCAGGTTTTCCGCGTTGAGCAGGGTGAGGACGGCAAACCGCACAATGTGCGTAATATCGTCGGTATTCTGCCCGGTAAAGAGGCAGCCATGAATGGCCAGATGCTGGTCATTGGCGCTCACTATGATCACCTGGGTCATGGCTGGCCGGATGAGCGCGCCGACGCAGGCGCCGGCGTTTATTACGGCGCCGACGACAACGCCAGCGGCGTTGCAGTCCTGATCGAACTGGCCAAAGCCATGGCCGAAACCGCTCCCAGCCGCACCATCGCGTTTGTTGCTTTCAGTGCCGAAGAAGCCGGCCTGCTGGGTTCGAAATTCTTTGTGGAAAGTCTCACCGCGGAAGAACTGAGCGGTGTCAACGCTATCCTGAATATGGATACGGTCGGACGCCTGGATGACAAGCAGATCTCGATTTATGGTGGCGGCAGTTCTTCTGATTGGCAGCATATTTTTCGCGGCATCGGATTTACGACCGGGATTCAGTCCAAGTTGATCACCACCTGGCTGGCATCTTCCGACCAGCAAAGCTTTATTGATGTTGGAATTCCCGGGATACAGGTCTCCAGCGGCGCTACTCTGGACTATCACCGTCCGACTGACACGGCTGACAAGGTTGATGCTGATGGCCTTGTTAAAATTGCCATGTTCGTTAAAGAGGCGGCTGTATACCTTGCTGAACGCCCGGAACCCCTCACGGTAACCATAGATCCGAATGCGGCCACTGCCGGTCCCGGCCGCGGTGAAGGCGGGCAGCGCCGTGTATCGGTCGGGACGGTGCCGGATTTTGCTTTCGCCGGACCCGGGGTGCGTGTGGAAGCGCTGGTGCCAGGGTCGCCGGGTGACAAGGCCGGCCTCAAGCCCGGTGATGTGCTTGTCGAAATGGGCGGTGAAGCGGTAAAGGGCCTGCAGGCCTATACCGATATGCTCAAGAAGCTGGAGCCCGGGGATACGGTTAAGCTGGTGGTTATGCGCGAAGGCGAGCGCATTGAAACATCTGCGGAGCTTGTGGCCAGATAAAAATAGTCGCGAGCGTGGCGAACTAAGCGGCTGGGGAGGCGTTTATGGATAGCGGGCGGACAGCGGGCAACTGGTGTCGGGGGGCCGCAGTCGCCATCGCTATGCTGGCACTTGCAGGCGCTGTCGAGGCCGATGGCGAGGATTTCAACGCCATGCTGCTGGACATCGACCGGCAGTTGCAGGCTGCGGACTATGCAGGCGCGCTGAGCGGCGCGCAACGCGCCGCCGAGCTGCTGCCCGATGACGGTAATCCCGAGGTGGCGGTCAATCTGTATGTGCGCGAGGCGTTCGCGCTCATGGCGCTGGATGAATACAACGAGGCGCGGCGCAAACTGTTTGACGGCCTGGAGATCACTGCTGATCATCAGGGCGAAATCAGCCCTGACTATGAGATTACCCTGCGTGACCTGGTATTGCAGTTCGCAATGCAGGCTTTGGAATACCGGCACGGCAACAGCGCTGCCAAGCACGTATACAAAGCCCGGGCCGCGGCTTTCGGCAGCGACAGCCTGGAGGCTGCAGCCGGGCGCTACAAGCAGGCAGAGTGGTATTTCTTTTCCAGCCAGGCGGCCCGTGCAGCGAAGCATTGTGAATTTGCAGTGGAGATTATTGATGCTGTCGCCGGGCCGACATCGGAACAGCTTTATCAGCCGCTGATGTTGATGGCACGCAGCAATATCTCGGGCAATCGCAAACCGGACGATATCCGCGCGGCCCTGGAGCGAATTCTTGATATTGAGTTTGCCAATCCGGTCGATGGTGACAATGCCAGGTCGCAGGCGCTGGCGCAGCTCGGCGATATGGCGGTCATGTTCCATGATTCTGCGGGCAGCGATGACTATTATCGAAGAGCGTGGCAGGCAAGAAAATCCGCTATGCAGGGTGATGTAACGGCAACTAATGCCAGTTTCAGAGAGCCTGTGCAGCTGCGCATGAAAATGCCGGACAGCCCGGCCCGGTCGAGCCGGGGCGCCGAGTATTTCGGTGAGGGTTACGTTATTTTCGAGTTCACCGTCAGTGCGGACGGCACGCTGACCGACGTTGAGATTGCTGAGTCCGAGCCGGGCAACGATTTCGATGTTCCGGGCATCCGGGCGATGAAAAAAGCCAAGTACCGGCCGCGCGTTGTCGACGGCGAGCCTGTTGCTACGCCCGGCGTCCTGTTTAAAACCACTTACACAATTGACCGATAATAAATGAGCGTTACTGATGCATCTTGATCTGTTCGTAGAATCCAAAATCGGCCCGGAGGCATTTAAGGAGCTCGGGCTGCTGGCAGAGCAATACGGTTTTCGCTGCCTGTGGGCGCAGAACTATGCGCGTGCTCCGGACGCCTTCATGACTGCAGTGCCGATGGCCATGGCGTCAACCCGCCTGAAGGTGGGCGTGGCAGCGGTGTCCGGCTATGAAATGCATCCGCTGCGCACGGCCAATGCCCTGCTGACGCTGAATGAGCTCTGTGCCGCGGGTGCTTGCGTGCTGATCGGTGCCGGCGGCGAATGGCCGGGCGTGATGCAGTCGAAAATCGGCAAGAAAATTACCGGTGCCCGCGAAGCCATCCAGATCATCAAGATGGCCTGCGGCACCGAGACCGTGAATTTTGACGGCGAAATGTATTCAGCCAAATATTTCAGTACTTCATGGGCAAGCCACAAAACCGCCCGCCCCCCGCAGGTCTATGCGGGCGCTAACGGCCCCAAGATGCTGCGCATGGCAACCGAGGTGGCTGATGGCGTGCTGATGAGCGACATCCTGCCGGAAATGTTCGATTGGCCCATGCCCAACCTGAACGCGGCGCTCGCCGACCGCCCGGCTGACGCACCGCCCTTTGCGATTAACAACTTCGTGGCCTGGCACGTTAAGGACGATGCCGAAGAGTCGCTGGCGGAAGCACGGCGCGAGCTCATGATTCGCGGCTGGCTGGAAAAGCAGTGGATAGAGCCTTTCCTCAGCCCGGAAGAAATCAAAATTGTTGAAGACAACAAGTGGTCGTTTTTGACTGCGTTCCGCGAGCGGCACGGCAACATTGACGGCGTGCCGCCTGAAATCGTGCAAAAGCTGGTGGACGGGCTGACCTGTGCGGGTGGGCCGGATTCACTGGACCGCCATATCGAGCACCTGCGCAAGTATCAGCAAGCCGGTTTTACAGAACTGGCGCTGGGCCTGCAGGACGACCCGGCGGATTCCATCCGCATGCTGGGCGAGACGGTGCTGCCCGCCTTGCGCTAGGCGAAAAGCTTTACACTAAGGGCATAATGCTGTTGCCCGAACATACTTTGCACCGACCTGCCAGCCTGACAGACTGTCTGGCCATGCTTGCTGACATGCATGATCCGGGCGCAGAGCGCCTGAGCAAGGTGCAGCTTATCGCGGGTGGCACCGACGTCATTTTTAATATGCGGCTGAAGTTTTTTCAGCCCGAAAACCTCATCAGCGTGCGGCGGCTGCCGGAGTTGTCGCAAATTGAAGAGCTGGCTGATGGCAGTTTGCGTATCGGCGCGGCCTGTCGTCTTGTGGATCTGGCCGATGACCCGCGCATCAGCGAGCGTTTCCCGGCTCTCAAACAGGCTCTGGATGCGGTTGCCTCGGCTCACGTGCGTAATATGGGAACTCTGGGCGGTAATATCTGCCTGGAAACCCGCTGCTGGTATACCAATAACTCTGACGAATGGCGCAAGGGCCGCGAAGGGTGTTTTAAAACCGACTGCGAGAATTGCCATGTGATTCCGAGCAGCCGTCACTGTCACGCCATCAATAATGCCGATACGCCACCGGCGCTGATCGCTCTGAACGCGACGCTTACGCTGCAAAGCACGCGCGGCAGCCGCGACCTGCCGATCAGTCAGTTCTACCGTCCCGACGGCATGGAACACATGGACCTGGCGCCGGATGAGCTGCTCACCCACGTGACTTTACCCGCCACCTCTGACCGCACACTGTTTATCAAGTACACGCCGCGCCGGGGTATGGATTTCGCACTGGGTGCGGTGGCCGTGTGTTGCAGCGGTCAGGGCGAGCAGGCGCCCGCCGTGAGTGTGGTGCTGGGGTCGGTGTCCTCGGCGCCGATAATTCTCGACCAACCGGCGCGGCTGCTGGAACAACACGGGCTTGGCGACGCCTCCATAGAACAGGCGCTTGCGCACATGCGTGACGAACTGGGGGAGATAACCAATCTTTACGGTCGTGCCACCTACAAAAAACAGATTGCCAAAACGCTGGTGCGGCGTGCGCTGCGGCAAATACGGGAGATGCCCCGGGGAAGATGAGCTAATGGCCAAGCACATCATGACGTTGACAGTAAACGGTGACTGCCGGGAATTTGCCGTGGATGACCGCGACACACTGCTGGATGTATTACGCAACCAGCTCCGTCTGACCGGCACCAAGAGTGGCTGTAACACCGGCGCCTGCGGCATTTGCACCATCAACAACGCGGCGGGCGAGTCGGTGTTGTCGTGTCTGACGCCGGCACTGGAGTGGGACGGCGAAGCTGTTACCACCATCGAGGGGCTGGAGTCCGACGGCGAGCTGGATGCCATTCAGGAAGCTTTCGTCGAGTTCGGCGCGGTGCAGTGCGGTTTCTGCACCCCCGGCGTGATCATGTCGGCCAAGGCATTGCTGAACAAATACCCGCAGCCCACTGAAGAGCAGATCAACGAGGCCATGGCCGGCGTGTTGTGCCGCTGCACCGGCCACATCAAGGTCAAAGAAGCGATCCGCAACGATTTTCGTCTGCGCATGAGCAAGCTCGACAGCAGGGCGGAGGGCGACCATGGCGCTTAAAGCTGCCGAAATTGAGCTGTCAGTGGTAGGCCAGCGCCGCCCGCGCCTCGACGGCCCGGAAAAAGTCAGTGGCCGCGCGCTGTTCACGGCCGATGTCAGCCTGCCGGGCATGCTGGTGGGCAAAATCCTGCGCAGCCGTCACAAGCATGCGCGCATTGTGAAGCTGGACACCAGTAAGGCAGAGGCACTGCCGGGCGTGAAGGCCGTGATCGTGGCAGAAGATGCCAAAGGTATCTACGCCACCCAGAATGAGCCGTGCATCTGTGGCGACGTAACCCGTTACATCGGTGAAGAACTGGCAGCCGTGGCTGCCATTGATGAAGTGACTGCCACCAAAGCTCTGGAACTTATCGATGTTGAGTACGAGATCCTGCCATCGGTCACGACCATTCGCGAGGCGCTGAAACCGGATGCGCCGCAGGTCGACCCGGGCGTCCCCGGCAACATCGTGTCCGACAATACCGACACCCACGGCGACGTTGAAGATGCCTTTGCGAAGGCGGATTTGGTGTTCGAAGACAAGTTCGTCTCGCGGCCAACCCACAATTTGTTTGCCGAATATCATGCCTGCGTGGCGGACTTCACCCGGCCGGACAAGCTCGATATCTGGACACCAACGCAAACCTCGTATTTGTTTCAGCATTCCTTTGCCCGTGCCTTCAAGCTGTCCCTGAATCAGGTGCGTATCGTCCACCTGCACACCGGCGGTGCATTTTCCGGGCGCGGTTCGGTGCGCCCGCACCATTACATCGCGGCGCTGCTGTCGCGTAAGGCCCAGCGGCCGGTCAAGCTGGCCGCCAGTGGCGATGAAGAGTTTCTGGTGTGCCGCACGCTGGGTGACAACCAGTACAAGCTGCGCACCGCCATCGACAAGGACGGCACGGTGCGCGCCATTGACGTGCACGCCACGCTGGATGGCGGCGGTCAGGGGCATGCGCTGGGGTATTTCGGCTGGATGGTCGGCCTGTGCATGACCTGGATCATGGACCTGGATGCCATCCGTTTTCGCCGTGAAGTGGTGCTGACCAATCAGCGCCCCAACTTCCTCGGCCACGGCGGCATGATGATTGGCACCAATGCCGGGCTGATGCAGCAGATTTTGCGGGCTGCAAAATACATCGGCATGGACCCGATGGACGTGCTGCTAAAGAATGCCGTTGAAAAAGGCCATGACGGCATGAGCGGCGAGCATTTTGCCAGTTGTGGCCTGAAGGAATGCATTCGAACCGTGCGGGAAGCGTCCGGCTGGGATGACAAGTACGGCAAGCTAACGCCGACTGCCGACGGCAAGCTGCGCGGCATCGGCGTGGGCATCGGCTCAATGGCGGCCGGTGCGCGCGGCGCCTTCAAGCACGATACCTCGGCCGCCATGGTCAAGGTGGGCGAAGACGGTCTGGTCACCGTGTTTACCGGTATTCCCGATATGGGGCAGGGCACGCATACCACCATGGCCATTATCGCGGCCGAGGTGCT
>CAYGKB010000103.1:0-7010 GCA_964350425.1 uncultured Chromatiaceae bacterium
TTGCCATGACCGATGCCGGCATGCGCGAGGTAAAAAATCCGTCGGCCATTTTTTTGTCACGCCACCCGCAAGCCGTGGCCGGATCGGTGGTGACGGTTTCGCGCGAAGGCAGTCGCCCGCTGCTCATTGAAGTGCAGGCGCTGGCCGACCAGTCAAGTGGCGGAGGCAATCCGCGCCGGCTCGCCCTGGGGCTTGATCAGAATCGCCTGTCCATGTTGCTTGCCACACTGAACCGGCATGCCGGTGTCTCCGCTTACGAATACGATGTTTTTATTAACGTGGTCGGCGGGGTGCGCATATCGGAAACTTCAGCCGATCTTGCCGCGCTGGCTGCCACGGTGTCGAGTCTGCGCGATCGGCCAGTCGCGCAAACTACCGTGGTATTCGGCGAAGTCGGGCTCGCCGGCGAGATACGTCCGGTGGCTTTCGGCGAAGAACGCCTGCTGGAAGCTGCCAAGCGCGGCTTTACGCATGCGATCGTGCCGCGCGGTAATTTGCCTAAAAAACCATTGCAGGGCATGCAGATTACCGGCGTGGATTATCTGCGCGGTGCCCTGGAAGCACTGGCCCTGACCTGACGGGCGAGGCCGGCCGCTGCAATATGTTCAGGCTGCTTCAGGCGGCGATTCCGGGACCGGCGGTTCAATCCGAACCTGATTGACGCTGTTTTCGCTGGTCTGCAGGATTTCTACCGGGTAATCGCCCAGCTTGAGGCTGATGCCGGTGGTAGGAATGGTTTCCAGCTTTTCCAGAATCAGGCCGTTGAGCGTGGTCGCACCGTCGGTTGGCAGCGACCATTTCATCATGCGGTTGAGCGAGCGGATGTTTGCACTGGCTTCGACGATAAAGCTGTCTTTGCCCGGTTCCTGCCGCACTTCCGCCAGGTTCAGAGTCGGGTCACTGCTGAATTCACCAACAATCTCTTCAAGAATGTCCTCCAGCGTGACCATGCCCTGAATATCACCGTATTCATCAACAACCAGTGCGGCACGCTGGCGATGGTGCTGGAACTGCACGAGCTGTTTGTGCAGCGGCGTGCCTTCGGGAACGAAATATGGGTCTTCGGTAAGTGCCAGCATTTTGCGCTTATCGAGCTGCGCCAGACCATCGGCATGGATGAGCCGGCGCAGATCAAGCATGCCGACAACCGCATCAATGTTTTCGCGGTAGACCGGCAGGCGCGTGTAGCGACAATTGGCAATTTCTTCCAGAATGCGGGTCCACGGGTCGTTCAGGTCAATGCCGACTATTTCATTGTGGGGCACCATGACGTCATCAACGCTAACGCCGTCCAGTTCAAGTATGCCCTGCAGCATGCGGTGACGTTTTTGTGGCAGCAATGTAGCCGACTCATTCACCACGACCCGCAGTTCTTCGATGGTCAGGCTGTGCGGCCCGGTGTTTTGCGGATCGACGCCCAGTCCTTTCAGCAAACCATTGGAGACCAGGTTGATCAGCCAGATCAGCGGGAACGCAAGGCGCTGCATCGGGTAATAGACGTAGCTGGCCGGCAAAGCAACTTCTTCCGGGTGCAGGGCGGCAAGCGTTTTGGGCGTTACCTCGGCGAAGATCAGCACCACCAGCGTGAAGACAAAAGTGCCTGCTGCGGTAACCCAGGCGCTGGTGCCGAACAGACGCAGGGCGAGGTAACTGGCCAGCGTGGCCGCTGAAAAGTTAACCAGGTTATTACCGAACAAAATAAGTGTAATCAGCCGGTCAGGGCGCTGCAGCAACTGCTCGGCAAACCGCGCACCGCGATGACCGCTGCGTGCCTTGTGGCGCAGCTTATAGCGGTTCAGGGCCATCAGGGCCGTTTCAGTGCCGGAGAAAAACGCGGAAAGAATGAGCAGAAAAAACAGGGTACCGAACAGAACCCAAAGGGGTATGTCATCACTCAAGAGAGTGAGTCTCCGATAGCAAACACCCGTGAATGGTCGCCAAAGCGCCTGATTGCGTCAAGCAAACCGGGCATATTTCAGGGTTACAATGCCGGTCTTGCGGCCTGCGATACCGTTGCCGGGGCGCTGAGCGGGATTGAGCTGAGGAAATGTGTATATGTTCGACGGATTGAGTGCACGCCTGCGCGACGTGGCCGGAAGTCTGCGTGGCCGCGGCCGGCTGACGGAAGACAACATCAAGGGCGCGGTGCGCGATGTGCGTATGGCGCTGCTTGAAGCGGACGTTGCCGTGCCGGTGGTGAAGAGCCTGATCGGCAGAGTGCGGGAGCGGGCGGTCGGTGCTGAAGTGGCCCGCAGTCTGCAGCCGGGCCAGGTATTCGTGCGCATTCTCAGCCAGGAGCTGGCGCGCACTCTCGGCGGCGCGACGGCTGAGCTGGAATTTCGCGCGCAGCCGCCGGCAGTACTTCTGCTGGCCGGTCTGCAGGGTGCGGGTAAAACCACCACCGCTGCCAAGCTTGCATTGTGGCTCCAGCGCAAGGCCGGCAAACGCGCCATGCTGGTCAGCCTGGATACGCGTCGGCCTGCCGCCATGCTGCAACTGGAGCAACTGGCAGCCAGGGCAGATGTGCCGTTTGTGCCGTTTACGGCGGACCAGGCGCCGCTGGAAATTGCCGCACATGCGCTGACCGAAGCACGCAAGAACATGATTGACGTGCTGATTCTCGATACTGCCGGCCGTACTCGCCTCGAAGACGATTTGCTTGATGAACTGCGAGCTCTGCAGGCTGCCACGCAGCCTGCGGAAACTTTGTTTGTGGTGGACAGCATGGCCGGACAGGATGCCGTTAATGCCGCGCAGGCTTTCGGTGCGGCACTTAACCTGACCGGAGTGGTGCTAACCAAGGCGGATGGTGACGCCCGCGGCGGTGTCGCACTCTCGGTGCGTGAAGTTACCGGTGCCGCAATAAAATTTTTGGGTACCGGCGAAGGTATCGAGAGTCTCGAGGTGTTTCACCCTGAACGCATGGCTAACCGGATTCTCGGTATGGGCGATGTGCTCAGCCTGGTGGAAGAGGTTGAGCAAAAAGTTGATCGCGACAAGGCAGCAAAGCTGGCCGGTAAAATTCGCAGCGGCAAGGGCTTCGACCTGACTGACATGCGCGAGCAATTGAGCCAGATGCTCAATATGGGCGACATGCAGGGCATGCTGGAAAAACTGCCTTTGCCTGGCAACATTGACCCGAGTCAGATTGCCCAGTCCATTGACAACCGCATGCTCAAACGCCAGGTGGCGATTATCAACTCCATGACGCCGGCCGAAAGACGCTTTCCCAAATCCATCAACGGGTCGCGCAAGAAACGCATTGCGTCAGGTGCCGGACTGCAGATTCAGGACGTCAATCGGCTGCTCAAGCAGCACCTGCAGATGCAGAAAACCATGAAAAAGATGGGCAAGGGCGGCATGAGCAAGATGCTGCGCGGCCTCGGCGGCATGCCACAGCGCTAGGCCAGCCTGCCGGCCGCACCAGGCGAGGCAGCGGCGGCGCCATTATGTCGCAATGCACCAAACGCTTCACATTCAGGGTTTTTCGAGTAAAATCCCCGTCTTGCAAATATCGGCGGAACCGCGGTTCCGCCGAGTTTTTTTATTGCCCCGCGATTGCGCCGTATCCGGCGCCGGCGCGGAGGCACCAGAATCAGCGAATATTTTGAGGTAACAACAGATGGTAACCATCCGTTTGGCCCGCGGCGGCGCGAAAAAAAGGCCGTTCTATCACATCGTGGTTGCGGATCAGCGCAATAAACGCGACGGCCGTTACATTGAGCGGCTGGGCTATTTCAACCCGATTGCAGTCGACGCGAAAGACGAATTGCGAGTTGATTTGCCGCGTGTGGATTATTGGCTTGGCCAGGGCGCGCAGCCTTCAGACCGTGTCAGCAAACTGCTGAAGGGTTATCGCAAAGCACAGGATGTGGCTGCCTGAGGCAGCATGAGTGCAGCAGACACCCTGATTCCGGTTGGCCGCATTGCCGGTCCTTACGGAATCAAGGGCTGGGTCAGAGTGACATCATTTACTGACCCGCAACAAAATGTCTTTGCATACGCTCCGTGGGTATTGCGCGACGCTCAGGGTAAGCGGCCGACGCGAACGGTTGGCGTGCTGGACAACAAATCGCATGGCAAGGGCTGGGTAGCGAAACTGGACGGTGTTCCGGACCGCAATGCAGCCGAAGCATTGAAAGGCCTCGAGATTGCAGTGGCACGGGGCTGCCTGCCGGAACCGGATGAGGGTCATTATTACTGGACCGATCTGGAAGGCCTGCAGGTCTGCAACCGTGACGGTGAAAAGCTGGGCCGGGTCGACCGCATGCTGGAGACCGGTTCTGCGGACGTCATGGTGATCGAGGGTGACGGCGCCGTCGGGCGCAGGCTCGTCCCGTTCATCATGCACCAGACAGTCATTGCGGTTGATCTGGATGCCGGGAGCATCAAGATCGACTGGGAAGAAGCTGAAGAGTAAGTGACAGGCAAGATGCACGTTCCTGCAACCGGCAAGGTATATGGACGTTAAAGTCATCAGCCTGTTTCCCGAGATGATTCGGGATGCTGCTGCCTGGGGAGTCACAGGCAGGGCGCTGGAAAACGGTATCGCCAGTCTGGGGTGCATCAATCCGCGTGATTTCACGACGGATGTGCATCAGACAGTCGATGATCGGCCGTATGGCGGCGGACCGGGCATGGTGCTCAAGGTTGAGCCGACGGCGGCAGCGGTGGCGCAAGCGCGCGAGCAGCTGCCGGCGGGCGCAAAAGTGGTGTTTTTAACGCCGCAGGGGCGATTGTTTAATCAAACCGTGGCTCGCGAGCTGGCGGAATTGCCGGGACTGGCGCTGGTCTGTGGCCGCTACGAAGGTTTTGATGAGCGCCTCGTAGAAGCCTGCGCTGACATGGAATTGTCAGTGGGTGACTACGTCATCAGCGGCGGTGAGCCGGCAGCGCTGGTGGTATTGGATGCGGTGCTGCGGCTGTTGCCCGGGGTGCTGGGTGATGCCTTGTCGGCGCAGCAGGATTCGTTCAGCGATGAACTGCTGGACTGTCCGCATTACACGCGGCCGGAAATTGTGGACGGCAGGCAGGTGCCCGCCGAGTTGCTGACAGGCAACCATGCGGACATTGCCCGCTGGCGGCTTAAGCAGTCACTGGGCAGGACCTGGCAGCGCCGCCCCGAGTTACTGGCGGGACGTGAGCTGACGGCTGAAGAACGGCAATTAATTGAAGAGTTTCTCGCCGAACAACAGGTGCGGAAATGAGATACAGAAAAGGCGGGCGGCGACTGACGCGCCGGCCAGAGTCGCAAATTCGGGACAGGACGACAGAAAGATGAGCAAGATTATTCAGGAACTCGAGCAGGCACAGATGGACCGGGAGGTGCCGGATTTCGGCCCCGGCGATACCGTGGTGGTTCAGGTGCGGGTGCGCGAGGGTGATCGCGAGCGTTTGCAGGCTTTCGAAGGTGTGGTTATTGCCAAGCGCAATCGTGGCCTGAATTCCGCATTCACCGTGCGCAAGATTTCCCATGGTGAAGGCGTGGAACGCGTATTTCAGACCTACAGCCCGGCCGTAGGCGGTATCGAGGTCAAGCGCCGCGGTGATGTGCGACGCGCCAAGCTTTACTACCTGCGTGAACGCAGCGGTAAATCGGCTCGCATCAAAGAAAAGATCTAAGCCATGGCGCTGCTGCGCCGCATGACTGCCATCGCCGGCGCACTGCTGACAGTGCTGAGCGCCACGGGCTGTGGTGTGGCTTTGTCCAGTATTTCCTCCGGTATGGCGGAAAATCTGTCGGCTGCCATTCTGAACCAGGACGATCCGCAACTCGTGCGCGAAGGATTGCCGTCGTACCTGCTGTTGCTCGACAGCCTGGTAGAGGCCGACCCCGACAATCCCGCTACGCTCAACGCGGCAGCTCAGCTCTATGCCGCCTACGGTGCAGCGCTTGTCCCGGACCCGCGCCGCGCCCGGCGCCTGACGGCGCGAGCGCGTGACTACGGGCGGCGGGCATTGTGTGCCGCCGATGATTCCGCGTGTGATTTGCAGGGGCTGCCCCACAGCAACTTTGTCATGATCGTCGAGGAACTGGACGACGATGCGACCGAGGCGTTGTACAGCTACGCGGTGTCAACGCTCGCCTGGATCCGCACCAACAGTGACGATTTCAAGGCGCTGGCGGCTTTGCCACGCGTCGAGGTCGCCCTGAATCAGGTGATGCTGCTGGAGCCCGGCGATCTGGCGCCCAGCGCCTGCATGTACCTGGGGATTCTCAATACGCTGCGGCCGGAATCGCTGGGCGGCAAACCCGAGCTCGGACGCGCCTGGTTTGAGCGCGGCATCGAACTGTCAGGTGGCCGGGACCTGAGTATTAAAGTCGAATTTGCGCGCAGCTATGCGCGGCTGATGTATGACCGGGAGCTGCATGATCGGTTGCTGAACGAAGTGCTGGCTGCCGAGGTCAAACAGGAGAACCTGACCCTGTTCAATCAGATGGCCCGTGTGCAGGCCGCTGAACTTCTTGATTCTGCAAATAACTATTTCTGATAATTCAATTACTTAAAGATTAAACATGAAGTTTTTCTCCGTACGAACACTGGCATGGATTGCGGCCCTGAGCACCTTGCTGGCAATGCCGGTTATGGCGCTGGACCTCAAGATTGCCACCCTCGCACCTGAAAATTCGCACTGGATGACGGTGCACCGCGCGGCTGCTGACGACATCAGGGCGCGCACTGAAGGCCGGGTGAATTTTAAGTTTTACGGTGGTGGTGTGCGCGGCAACGACAAGAAAGTCCTGCGTCTGATTCGGCTCGGCCAGTTGCAGGGAGCGGCCTTTACGACCAGCGGTCTGTCGGAACGCTATTTTGACATTGTGCTGTACGGCATGCCGTTTGTGTTCCGTTCGCAGGAAGAAGTGGATTTCGTGCGCGAACGCTTTGATGACCGCCTGCGTGATGGCCTGGAAGAAGCCGGCTTCGTTTCTTTCGGTTTTGCCGGCGGAGGCTTTGCCAATTTCATGAGCAGCAGTCCCATTGCGAGCAATCAGAATCTTGATGGCAAGA
>CAYGKB010000104.1:0-7001 GCA_964350425.1 uncultured Chromatiaceae bacterium
GTGGTGCCGAACCAACACCAGAAGATGCTTAATTGCTCACTTAACGCCTTGGGCATGGGCGGCACGCGAAGCGTGACGTCCAGCGAGCGACAGCGAGCGAATGCCCCAACTGGTTAGGTGCCATTACGCTTCGCTCTGTAACTAAAGTAAAAAAGCCCAGGAACGATGCTTAGATATACAAGGCCAGCAGTGCCTAGGGCAGCATATATTTTTGTATCTCGAGTATCGATTATTTCGTCGGCTTTTTTGGGCCCAACGAGCTCTCGTAGATCACCGTCACTCATATGCGCTTGATCTGCCGCCATTGCGAAATAGGCTAGCGCCCAGTAAATGGCGAAAAAGGATGCTATGGCCCAGCCAGTAATCACAATACACACAGCCTTCCAATTTACCGCCACACGCAGAATCAGTGTTAGTGCAATCCACCCAACGCAGAAAAATATTGGAATTAGCTCCACTAGATCACCTGGCTTATAACTAGTGAGTTATTCACGGCCAATAGGCACCTAACGCCTTGGGCATGCGCCGTGGCACAGTGATCGGGGAGCGCGCAAGCGTTCCCCGGTCGCTTGCCCCAACTGGTTATGTGCCATTGCTACTAGCCTCTTCAACAACTAGCGTTTGCAGTAGCCCCAACTCTAATTCGGAGACTAGATCTCGAACAGTGACTTCTATGCGATATTCGCCGATCTGATCATCAGGCTCGACCTCAAAACCCAGATTGCTGATACTGACCTGCAAAAAACCCTTTGGAATGGCAGGTTTCTCGATCCAAAGCTCACCGTCACTGATATCCGCATACACGCTTCCGTCTGGGTTAATGACTTTGAAATCTACCTTGCTATTGCAGTTACCGCTCTTGTCTGCACTACAGCCAGAGAACACAACTATCGCCATTACCACATCGCCACGTTTTACTTTTGAAACGGTCGACAATTCTGGTTTGCGGTCGGGAGAGGGCGGTTTATTCCACTGTTCGAAGAACCCCTCTGGGTCGTTGGTAATAAGCACCATTGCGCCCAGATTGCCTACAGAGCCCTGCCAAGTTTCTGGCTGGGACAACTTGCGGTCCTTACCTTGCCCTTCATACCACTGAGCGCTGGCGCTGCATGCAAAAAGTAACGCAACGACAATTGATGCGAGAAGTTTCATGCGAACTCCATAGGCACATAACGCCTTGGGCACGGGCGGCGCGCGAAGCGCGACGTCCGGCGAACGAAGTGAGCGCAATGCCCCAACTGGTTATGTGGCCACACAGTTGAACCTATTCTTTGCGGAAGAAATCTCTTCTGCCGACATTTTTGCTAGTGCGGACGATTCGATAAATCCAAATTCGGTTCGAGAAAGTTTAACTTCACCATTCGCACCTTGAAACCAAACATGATATCCGCATGAAAGAGCGCCATCTTCATGCATACTTTCGTAGTCGATAGCAATATAGTTTCCCGGCTCCGGCGCATTTTCTGGGTTCTCATACAAAGTGGTGCGCAAGATTTTTGTGGAAAGCCGCTTCCCGATTTTTTCAGTAAGGTTTGATTGGGCTTCTATCCAAGTATTCTTATCTTCGCCTAAAGCGCCGGGCGAAATAAGTTGGTACGCATCTTCGTAGTTGCGGTCATCCAAGTGCGAAAAGAATTCAGAGGTAAGTGTTTGCGCCTTCCGGCTAAGAGCTGCTCTGGCGGCATCATCTAGAATGGGGATGTTTTCAGCTGGTTGAGATTTAGGATCGTCGCAGAATATCTCCTGAATAAATACAAAAGAGGGTTTCTCGTCGCTACTGTCTGGCCCTGACAAAATCTCACGGCCCTCAAATCTATGACGACCGAAGGTAGGGAGTTGGCCCGAACAGGCAACAATCGCAGCTCCCGAAAGCAGCGTTTGTGCGGTAGGAGCTTCTAGGATTTCCTGAGATTTTAGTGTTATCGAAAACTCCTGACTGGAAACCTGCTCAGTCGCAATAGAAACTTCCATTGCACGAGTGAGCGTGGGGTTCGCTAAAGAACAAAGAAGTATCATCGAGAAAAAGATAGCCACATAACGCCGTGGGCAAAGGCGCGGCGAAAGCGGCGCGGTCGCTGCAAACTGTCCAGAGCAGAGGACGCGCCGCTTTTGGCGCGTCCGGCTCGCGAAGCGAGCACTTTGCCCCACCTGGTTATATGCCGAAACGCTCATAGACTTATGAGGTAAATATTCCTATCCCCACTCTCACAAATTAGGCTAATACGAATATTACCGGCATCTTCCAGGCCAACTGAAAATTTGTACCATCCATCTACTTCCTTTAACGGGGCATTTAGCTGGACTTCGCCTTTGCTATTAAATGACTGTGCGGACACCTGTTCCGGCCGACAAAAGGCGAATTCGGCAAAATTTAACGAGTACTCTAATTGCCAGCTGCTCTCAACGCGCGCCTGAACACCTTTTGCTACTGCTTCCTCCAAGGTTAGGCGGCCAGTTACATCAACAAAACTGGTAGCCACGGCAAGGCATGGCACTGCAGTTGCGAGCACGATCAGCATGCTTCTCACGGCATATAACGCCTTGGGCAAAGGGCGCCCGCGAAGCGGTGCGTCCAACGAGCGCAGCGAGTGGTTTGCCCCAACTGGTTAGGCTCAAAGTGCATACGCAATCAATAAGAATCCAAGTAGCAGCGCCAGTACCGACCAACCAAATTCTCTCAGTACGCCTTCGGTAAGTTGCCCTGCCGAGCGATCTTTGACAGGTGCGAATGAAAATAGCACTGCGGCGGCGGCTAAGCTTGGTAGAAACATAAAAAAGACAACTCCGGCCCCACGAAATCGACCTGCAAGTGGCTCACCCGCTGGTATGCGGGAGATAAAGCCCAATTCGAATGCAATACCTGTCACCAAAAACGATGCAATTAGTGCTGCGATGTTTCTCCAGTTTAAGAACACGTTCAATGCGAACAGGCCCTCTTTTGCAACTGCAAATACAGTGCAGAGAAAAAGTATTGCGACCGGATAGATAAAATGATGCGGCATAGATTGCAAAGAGCCTAACGCCTTGGGCAGGGGCGGCGCGCGAAGCGGGACGTCCAGCGAGCGATAGCGAGCGAATGCCCCAACTGGTTAGGTGCGCTCATACTTCCAAGTTTCCCCGGAGCTTTTCTCCAGCCTATCTGCCTGCTTCTTGCTTAGTCTTACTTTAGAAGTACTGCCTTGCGCAAATTTGAGATCCACGTAGCTAAAAACTAATCCTTTCGCCTCGATTCCCTCAATATCTGAATAAGGAATGCTTAGAGGTGGATGACCCAAACGGAAAGGCAGCAGAACGGCCATATAAAGAGACTGCATATTTGCGCCCAGGGTTACACAGCTACCGTAATTTACCAATCCAACCTTAATGGATTGCATATACCACTTTTCACCGACGAACGTATCGTTTTCGGAGTAGCAATTAGCAAAGCCCTTCCAGCCGCCCATTGCCGACAGCGTATAGCTAATAAGAACCCACATTCCAATGAACATGACCGGGAACAGCGAAGAATTGTTCTCTAGGAATTCGATCATCTACGAGCACCTAACGCCTTGGGCAAAGGGCGCGCGCGAAGCCGCGCGTCCAGCGAGCGTAGCGAGTGGTTTGCCCCAACTGGTTACATGACGATTGCACTACGAGTACACCTGTGAAAATGATGCGACCACTATACCAAGGCCTACTATTATCGCGGCGTATTCAAGGGCACTTTGTAGCTTGGATCCCGCAGCAGACGAAGGCTTCGATGCCCTGGCTTTTGCCACGGTGTCCGCCGTTTCGGGATGCTGCCCAAGCACTATCGCGTAGTAATTTTTGGAAGCGGGGTGCAGATACAGGAAGTAGCCCGCCAAGAATATAGTGCCGGCAGACGCGATAAAGAACGGTACACGAGTACCGCTGGAGAATACGTTGAAGTAGTAACCTAGCACCGCCAGAACCCCAACGACACCGAGAATTGAGCCAATTCGTGACCAAGCCCGGTTAGTTGCCACGCCGTAGCAAACAGCTATAGGTATCAGAGCGCCCGCGATTAGAAACAGCACCAGTGCTGTGATTGAAGATGCAAGCGTTTGAGCGAGCTGTTCATCGAGAACGACAATGCCTAGCAGGACCGCTAACCAAGCTAGGAACAGGATTTCGATGACGACGATAGGAGCGGGTGGTGCGACCCACGGAGCATTTGCTTCCGGTGCATGTCGAAACGGCGTGGATGAAGCGTGCCTTGCCATTTAAGTCATGTAACGCCTTGGGCATGGGCGGCACGCGAAGCGTGACGTCCAGCGAGCGATAGCGAGCGAATGCCCCAACTGGTTAGGGGCGCTAATCGACAAATACATGCGTTTCTCCCTCTTGGCACGAATCCTCTGCCGCATCTAGAGACGACGAAACAAAATCAAATGACCTATTGAAGCTATACCTGTAATGACCTCGTGTAGGCGCCATCGTATTTGTACTGGGGTCATCACAATAACCCTCTCCGGCATATGGCAAGACAACCTCATAGATACCGCTCGCGTATGAAATGGAGACAAGCTGGATGTATACATTGCGCATTGCGCCTAGTTCGGCCGCTGGAAATGGAAGCAACTCATCGTTAATCCGCACCTCAAAGTTTTCGAGCTTAACGGGGTGCGACTCTTTCGAATTTGATGCAGCAATCGTATACGTATCGAAGCCGAGTACACCTGAAATTTTGACTTCATAGGCAAGCGACTCGAACGCCTGCGACCCAAAAACAGCCCCAGGGCATGCCATAGCAAGCAGAAGAATTGGCAACTGCCTGAGCACCTAAGAGCCCCTAACGCCTTGGGCTGGGGCGCGACGAAAGCGGCGCGGCCCCAGCAGAATATCCAGCGCGGAGGACGCGCCGCTTGTGGTGCGTCCCGCCCGCGAAGCGGGCGCATAGCCCCAACTGGTTATGCGGCGTGTGCCAGCCGCATCTATTGTTTACTAGAGGACTCAATCCTGAACGCCTCAACAACCCCTATAAGCGCCGTCATAGTTGAATGCAGAAGAATCTCCTGCGATTTAAGTTCGTAAACGACAACCACAGTGGCACCAATGACTGCGACAGGGCTTACAAGGGCAGGGATTATCAAATATGTACTGAAAAGAATGATCGACATCAGTCCAAAAGTCAGAACGACATGAGTTAGCCGCTCTCGCTGGCCCTCAGCGAAAGTCTTTCGGACTAATTGGATCGCGTCTTCGGTATGCATTTTTGGAGTTTGCTGTTCATCACTCATTGATACCCTCCTCTTGTAGCCGCATAACGCCTTGGGCACGGGCGGCACGCGAAGCGTGGCGTCCGGCGACCGAAGGGAGCGAATTGCCCCAACTGGTTATGAGGATTCAATTTTGCTTCCATTCAAATTTAAAAAATATGCAGCAATTTCGCTCATGGCCGGCGAAGCCTCACAGGCATTATCCCATCGTCGATACTTGCCATCTCGAGCAGCTTCTACCACAAAAGACTCGCCGTCCAAGCAACCATGATTTCGTTTTCCAGGTGGAGTTTGCCAAAAATTAATGCGTGCGAGGATATCAAGCAACTCCGATGATTTTTCGGGGGCGATGTAGAACGATATTTCTTGGGTATTGCTGGGCGATAAATTCATTGTTGGCTTACTTCTTTTAACTACAACTTTGCCACCACCCAATTTTGTTACCTCTAAATGTACGAAAACCCATTCACTAAAGGCTGGTAGATACCAAAAATTGTACGCATGACCTGATCGAACCTGCTCTATATCAGGCGCGTTCCAATTCTCTTTTAGATAAGAAAAAGCGTGATATTCCGATGAGAACACATTGGGCTTTTCCGATTTTGTTGCATCTGACGGCCACGGTTCGAGCTTTAGTTCGGTTAGCTCTCTTGCTGTATTCCAAGATGAGAAGCTCCACAAAACCATAGATGCAATGCTGGCAACGACAATAACCGCCAGCAATTGAAACAAGCTAATCCTCATAACGCCTTGGGCAGAGGCGCGGCGAAAGCGGCGCGGCTGTAGCAGAATGTCCAGCGCGAAGGACGCGCCGCTTTTGGCGCGTCCGACACGCGTAGCGTGTGAATTGCCCCAACTGGTTAACTGTCTTCTGGTGCATAGCTAATCGAAACCTCTCCAGGGCCCCAGGACACATTAGTCAAATTTGCCTGTTTAAACGCAGATGTTTCTACTACTACTATTAGGGCGTCATTATCCTTCCAGCGCACTATAACGCTAGGTTGGCTGGGATGAAGCCGGCCCCTAAAAACATTTCCTAATTCATCAGAAGGCTGCCAGCCGTTTCTTGTAATTGAAACATGTGTGGTGGGGCCTATCGATTCTCCGCAATCTCGCTCGAACACTGCCGCTGATAGTTTTCCATTTGGTGATGCTGCTTCGAGCTTCAACGCATTCCGACATTGTGGCGCCTCAACGCAACTTGTAGCTACGAGACTCGATATCAGTGAAAGAAGAAGTGCTCGCATGACGGTGGATAAGACAGTTAACGCCCTGGGCAGGGGCGCGGCGAAAGCGGCGCGGTCGCTGCAGACTGTCCAGCGCAGAGGGCGCGCCGCTTTTGGCGCGTCCGGCACGCGAAGCGTGTAACCTGCCCCAACTGGTTAGTTGCCAAGAGCCCCACTTGCATAGAAAAGCCCCCCTAGCATTACGACACCGCCTAGCCAAACAGCCCAGCGATTCTTTGCTGGATGCCACAAGTATAACGCTGCCAAGAAGCCCAAAGCGGCTAATGACGAAAACGCTGGCTGGGTAAAGGAAAGGATGCCGAAGCCAATGACCATGGCCATGAGAGGGTAGAAAAAAACTCTAAGCTCGCTTCCGGCCGCCTTAACGAGAACATTCGGGATGCCGATGGACATGCCAGCGAGCATTGCTAGTAGCGAGGCCATGGCTCCGGCTACGAGCAGGAGATATGCGACTGTTTCCACAACATGCGCCGCAGGCAACTAACGCCTTGGGCTAGGGCGCGACGAAAGCGGCGCGGCCGAAGCAGAATGTTTA
>CAYGKB010000105.1:0-6970 GCA_964350425.1 uncultured Chromatiaceae bacterium
GTGCGGCGGCAAGGTCGGCAAGCTGGCGGAACGCGTCGGCATGGAACGCACCCACTTGTATCGCAAATTGCGCGCCCTGGGTGTGGACTTCGGCCAGAACTGAGCAGGCCCGCGTTAAACCGACCAGACCTGCGAGTTATAGGTATTCCAGAACAGCACCGTTTTGGTGCTGAGTTTGCCGGCGCGGGCATCCTCTACCAGTGCTGCCACGGCCTTGGCCGTATAAGTCAGTGATACCGGTTGTCCGGTTGCGTCCTGCCAGAGATCCGCGGCCGCTTGGCAGGCTGCGGTGGGCTCGGCGTAGCCGCCGCCAAGCTGATCGGCGCGCAGGTGCAGATGCGCCAGCGCTGCGGCAACTGTCGGCAGGTCAGCCACGGCCGGACGCAGCAGTGCAATCGCGTCGGCGATCAGCCGCGCGGCCATATCATCGTGGCGGAGACTTTCCGGCGTCACCAGTACCGCTTCAATGCGGCACTCCAGTCCTGCCATGGCCAGCCCCAGCGCCAGTCCGGCCACTGTGCCGACAGTACCGCAGGCCACGTAGATCAAATCGGGTGCTGCAAGGTCGCCGGCGGCGATCTGGTCCGCCAGTTCCAGTGCCGCGTTAACGAAGCCCAGTGCGCCGACTGCAGAAGAGCCGCCGAAAGGTACTTCATAAGTTTGTGCGGCACCGAACTCTGCGGTCAGCCGGTCGGCGCATGCCCGCAGATCCGTGTAGCCTGAACGTTCGATACGCGTTCCCAGTTGCTCATGTTTTGCCAGTGCCGTGCGCACGGCAGCGGTCTCCGGTTCCGGCGTCAGTACCGCCCCGCAGGTCAGGCCGAGTTTTTTGCAGTTCAGCGCGGTGGCGACGGCATGATTGGAAGCCAGCCCGCCAAAGGTCACGACATGGGTCTTATGCTGTGCCAGGGCATCGGCAAGCAAAAACTCCAGCTTGCGAATTTTATTGCCGCCGTAATCGGCTGCGCTAAGGTCATCACGTTTGATCAGCAGGGTGCCGATGTTCAGTTCAGCGCCGAGTTCGGCCGCAACATCAACGGGCGTGGGCATATCGCCGAGTTCTATGAACGGCAGCTTGTCGGCCAGCGCGGGCCATTGCCGGAACAGCGGGCGGTCGGGAATGTTGTCGTGATCGTTCATGGCGGTGCAGCGCGTTTGCTTAAGGTTCCGTCTGCAGCAATGTTCAGCAGGCCGGCCGGAAAATCCAGGCTGCTCAGTTCACGCATCATGTTTACTGCACGCAACTGGCTGTCGGGGCGCGGCCCGTCGGGCCGCTGCTGTATATAAGAGTGCAGTTTACCGGTCCGGAAGCGGCCGTGGCCGTCCAGCTGCACCTGCAGTATCGGCGCATAGCCCTTGGCGCCCGCCACGCTGATGCCGTAATAAGTGGCGAAGTTACCCAGGCTGTAGGCAATCAGCCGGTCATTGTAGAGCTCCAGTGCGCGCGGCACGTGCGGGCCGTGACCAATAACCAGATCGGCGCCGGCTGCGATGACCCGGCGGGCAAAATCCACCACGTCGCCGCGCTGTTCGCCGTAAGCCCATTCCATGCCGAAGCCGAGCCGTTCTGATCCCGGACTGCCTTCGGCGCCGCCGTGGAAAGATACCAGCACAATGTCATGGTCGGCAGCCAGTCCGGCCACCGCCTCTTCGGCAACCGCAATGCTCAGCAGCGGCCATGATCCCTTGGTGGGAGAAAACGCCAGCAGCGCGATACGCAGTCCGTTTTGCTGCCAGCTCGCCACCGTGCCTTCGCGGCCGGAATGGCGTATACCGGCCGCGTCCAGCGCGGCCATGCTGGCGTCGCGGCCGGCTTCACCGAAGTCACGGGCGTGATTATTGGCCAGGCTCATGACGTCGAAGCCGGCGCGCCGCAGGTGTTCGGCATAACGGGGCGGGGAGCGAAACATATAGCAGGCCTGCGGGTTACTGCATTGTTTGGCCGGCTCGCCGCCGTCCATGAGCACGCCTTCGAGGTTGCCGAAAGCGATGTCTGCGGAGCTGAGTAATGGCGCAGCGGCGCTGAGATAGCCGGCACCGTCATCATCGGCCAGCCGGTCGTCGGGGAAATCCGTCCCCAGCATGATGTCGCCCACCGCGGCCACGCTGATACGCATCGCTGCCAGATTGCGCGGCGGCGACGCCGGTTCGGGTGCTGTCGCGGTTGCCGGTGCAACCGTAACCGGTTCCGGTATGGGCGCTTGTTGCGGGGCGCTGCTGCAGCCTGCCAGTAACAGCAACACGACAGGCGGGACAGTGCGCAACAGTGTTTGCAGCATCAGTCGCTGACGCGCTTCGCCAGGGTTTCGATGCCGTTGTCGTTCAGCAGTTGCCGCAAACGGTTGACAGCCTCGGGGTTTTCCAGCGGCCGCGTGTAAACGCGATACACCGAACGGCCGTTGGCGTCGCCTTTTCTGACTTCGGCGCGTACCCCGAGCAGGGCAATTTCGCCTTCACGGCGTTTGGCATCGGCCAGTCTGGTAAAAGAACCGGCCTGCAGAATGTAGATGCCGGGCGTGGTAACCGGCGCCGGCGCACTGACCTGCGGGCGCGGCGCGCTGCGGTCTTCGAATATTTGCACATCGAGGTTCGGCAGCATGTCGTAGAAGTCAAACTCGATGCTGTCATCTTTGGGCCTGGCCGCTGCAGCGCTGTCCTGATTAACTTCGGGCCGGCTGACAGGTCCGGCCGGCTCGGCCGGCGCTACCACCGGTTGTACGGCGCCGACGCGACGGTCATTGACGTAAATGGCGGCCGCCACTGTCAGGCCGATGGCCAGACCGAAAAACATATACAGCCAGCCGGGCATGCCGTTGCCGCTGTTTCTTCTGCCTGCTTTGCGTCGTTTGCGTTTCGCCATCTTGCCTGCAGTTTACCCGTGCCGCGCGCCCGGCGCGCGCCGGCTTACATTTGTTCCGGTGCGCTTACGCCCAGCAGGCGCAGGCCGTTCTGCATTACCTGACGAATTGCCAGCACCAGCATCAGCCGGGCGTTACGGAGCGCGGCATCATCAACGATAAATTTGTGCGCGTTGTAATAAGCATGAAATTCCTGCGCCACTTCTTTGAGGTAGTGCACCACATGCTGGGGCGCGTTCTGCAGCGCCGCTGCAGCGACCGTTTCGGGGAATTTGGACAGGCTGAGCATAAGCTGCTGTTCCTGCGGTTCGCTCAGCAGGCTGAGGCTTGCAGCCGCCTGGGTTGCATCCCAGCTCAGACCGCGCTCGTCCAGTTGCCGCATCACGCTGCACACTCGGGCATGCGCATATTGCAGGTAGTAGACCGGGTTGTCGCTGCTTTCCGATTTGGCCAGATCCATGTCGAAATCGAGATGCTGCTCGTTGGCGCGCATGACAAAAAACAGTCGCGCGGCATCGTTGCCCACTTCCGCACGCAGTTGCCGCAGAGTGATGAATTCACCGGAGCGGGTCGACATCTGGGCTTTCTGGCCGCCTTTATAAAGCGCGACAAACTGCACCAGCTCGACGTGCAGCCGGTCTTTGTCTTCACCCATGGCCGTCATGCCGGCTTCTACACGCGGCACGTAACCGTGGTGGTCAGCACCCCAGACATTCACCAGCCGGTCGAAGCCGCGCCGGCGCTTGTTGAGGTGATAGGCGATATCGGAGGCGAAATAAGTGGTGCGGCCGTCATCACGCACCACCACGCGATCTTTTTCATCGCCGTAATCGGTGGCGCGAAACCAGATCGCGCCGAGCTTTTCATAAGTGACATTATTTTTTGCCAGCAGATCCAGTGCGTTTTGCACGTCGCCGCTTACGGTCAGACTTTTTTCGCTGAACCATTCGTCATAGGTCACGCCGAACTCGGCCAGGTCGTCGCGGATATCATCCAGCACTGCATCCAGCATGTGCCTGTGGACCTGATCAAAACCGGGCTCGCCGAGCAGTTCGCGCATGCGCCGGATCAGCATGTCGAGTTCAGCGTCTTTGTCTTCCGGCAGGTTGGCGAAAAACCCGGCCGGTAGTTTGTGTTGCGGCGGTTCATCCAGCGCGGTCAGGCCGGCCGCGATGGCGGTGACGTAATCACCCTGGTAGGCGCCCCCGGGGAAAGAGAATTCCGCACCGGTCGCCTGCAGCATGCGCAGCCAGCCGCTCAGCGCAAGAATATCCATCTGCCGACCGGCATCGTTAACGTAGTACTCGCGGTGCACGCGATGTCCGACTGCGGCATACAGATTTGCCAGGCAGGCGCCGTAGGCCGCGTGCCGGCCGTGGCCGACGTGCAGCGGGCCAGTCGGGTTGGCCGACACGTATTCCAGCAGTACCGATTCATTCTTGCCGATGTCGCTGTTGCCATAGCTGTCAGCGGCTTCGAGAATGCGCTGCAGTTCGGCGTGAAAAGCGGCTTCGGTCAGTCGGAAATTAATAAAGCCCGGCCCGGCAATCTCCACTGCAGCAACAAAATCTGACGGCGGCAGTTTGTCCACCAGCAGCGCGGCAATATCGCGTGGTTTCTGCTGCAGCGGCTTGGCCAGCTGCATGGCGATGTTGCAGGAAAAATGCCCGTGTTGCGGATCGCGGGTGCGGTCAATCTCGACCGGCCGGCCGGCTTCCGCCGCGCCCGGAAGCTGCGCAATGGCGGCGGCGACAAGTTGCTGGAGCTGCTCTTTCATAGGCGGCGCATTCTACCTGTTTTGGCCGGCAGTAACGCCCGTCGTGACGGCCAGCGAATTACCCGCGCGGCTCGTCGCTGCGCTCCAAAGAGCCGCGCAGGCAATCCCTGTCCGTCCCGACCGGCCGCTGCCGGTCAAAACAGCTCGATCGGATCGACGTCCAGTGACCAGCGCACCCGCCGCGCATCGTCGAGCGCCGCGACAGCTGCCCGGAATACCGGCAGGAATTGCTGCAGCCGTGCCCGGTTGCCGGCATGGAACAGCAGCTGCGCGCGGTAGCGTCCGGAACGGCGTTCCATCGGCGAACTGGCCGGCCCGAGGATGCGGATGTCACTGGATGCGAGCGGTACGGCGGCCGCGCGCGCCTGTTCCAGCAAGCGGAACAGCACGTCCTTCCTGGCGCATTCGGCGCGCAGCAGGGTCAGGTGCGCAAACGGCGGCCACATCGTTTGCTCGCGTTCATTTAGCGCCTGTTCGGCATAGGCATCGTAGCCTTGGTGCAGCAGCGTGTTGAGCAGCGGGTGCTCCGGGTACCAGGTCTGCAGCCAGACCTCGCCGGGCTTGTCGCCGCGCCCGGCGCGCCCGGCAACCTGCAAAATGGACTGTGCCAGGCGTTCGCCGCTGCGAAAGTCGGTGCCGAACAGCCCCTGATCGGAATCAACAATGGCCACGCAGGTGACGTCGGGAAAATCGTGGCCCTTGGTCAGCATCTGCGTGCCGAGCAATATGCGTGCGTCTTTGTTGCGCACACTATCGAGCAGCCGTTCCAGTTCGCCGCGTTTGCGGGTGGTGTCGCGGTCAATGCGCACCAGCGGGTGATCGGGAAACAGCCCCGTCAGGCGCTGTTCCAGTTTCTCGGTGCCCAGTCCTACCGGCACCAGCTCGGTCTGGCATTGACTGCACAGCAGTTCGCGCGGCCGCTCGCTGCCGCAGTGATGACACACCAGCCGGTTGCGCTGCTGATGCAGCACCATGCGCGCGTCGCAGCGCTGACATTCCTCGCTGGTGCCGCATTCCGGGCATAGCAGGGTGGGCGCAAAGCCGCGCCGGTTCAGATACACCAGCACCTGGTCGCCGGCCTTGAGGTGTTTGCGCATGGCGGCCAGCAGCGGCGCGCTGAGGCCATCGGTGGGCTGGTAGGTGCGCAGATCAATAATGTTTACTTCGGGTTGCCGTGCGCTGCCCGGGCGTTCCGGCAAATGCAGATGGGCATAGCGGCTGGCCAGCGCGTTGTGCAAAGTTTCAAATGCCGGCGTGGCAGAACCCAGCACTACCGGTATATTTAGCTGCCGCCCGCGCCACACGGCCAGGTCGCGGGCCGAATAACGGAATCCGTCCTGTTGTTTAAAGGAAGCATCGTGTTCCTCATCCACGATGAGCAAACCCGGTGCGGGAAACGGCGCAAAAATTGCCGACCGTGTACCGATAATCACCTGCGCTTCACCGCTGCGCGCCCGCAGCCAGTTGTCGCAGCGCTGGGCGTCGGTGAGTCCGGAGTGCAGCACCGCCAGACACGCCCCCAGGCGTCGCCGGAACCGCTCCAGTAGCTGCGGCGTCAGACCGATTTCGGGTACCAGCACCAGGCTCTGCCGGCCGGCGGCAAGCTGCTGCGCGATTAAATGCAAATACACTTCGGTTTTACCGCTGCCCGTCACCCCTTCCAGCAGGCAGGCACTGAAGCCGGTGTCAGGCACCGCGGCGATGGCTTGCTGCTGGAATTCCGTCAGCAACGGCGGTTCATCACGCACACTGTCTGTGTCATCCGGCGCAGCTTCGCCGCAGCTCACCCAGCCACGCTCCTCGAACAGCGCCATGGTTTTGCGCCAGTTACTGTTGATTGCGCGCAAAGCTCCGGCATCGCACTGACCCTGGTTTGCCAGGGTTTGCAGAAACTCTGCCTGCACCGGTGCCTTGCGCGCCAGTGCCGCGCATTCCACCGCCGCACCCTGTGGTGTCAGACACCACTGCAGAAGTTTTTCCGGCACGGCGGCCGCGCCCTGCCGCAGATTGACCGGCAGCGCCGCGGCAATCACCTCGCCGGGCGGATGCTGATAGTAGGCCGCGGCCCAGGTCAGCAGTTCCAGTAGTGCAGCATCGAGCAGCGGCTCCCGGTCGAGCACCTCGAGTGCGGGTTTCAGTTTGTGCGGCGGCAACTCGCTGGTGTCGGCAACTGCGGCGACCACCCCCACCAGCCGGCGGCGCCCGAAGGGCACCCGCACCCGCATGCCCGGTTCGACAGGGGTCTGGTCATCCGGCGGCAGGTAATCAAACAGTGTATTGACCGGCGTGTTGACCGCGACCCGCAAAACGGGTTTTCCACAGCTTCTGTGGATAA
>CAYGKB010000106.1:0-6927 GCA_964350425.1 uncultured Chromatiaceae bacterium
ATTAAGTTAGGTCACTGTTGGTAAAACCGGTTCGCAGGGCATGCTTCATGGTGCGACGATCGTATGGGCGCGATCGCATCGGCCACGGACAGGCCTGCGGAGGCTATGGATGGATATCTGCGCGCGGAAGCAACAAAGTACCGGCAGTCATGCCGGTGCACGACACAATGTCACGGCATCAATGCGTGCTATGGCTGCACTGGTATTGGCTGCAACCTTATGGAGTTGCGGCGGCAGTGACAGCACCATCGGTCTGGGCAGCAGTCAGAATCCGGATCCGGTGGTTGTGGACTATCCCTTATTCTATGTGCGCAAGCCGCTGCCCGTGGATGCGCAGGGGATGCTTGTCGACAATGACATACGCGAGGTGTTGCCGGTCGCCTTCGGTGCAGACCTGTATATGCGTGACCGGGCGTCTATCAGTGCCCAGGAAACTAATCTGACCGGTGCTGTTACCAACGGGTTCGGCGACGTGAGGGATGTTTCGGTATCAGCTGACGGCACCCGCGTATTGTTTTCCATGCGCACGCCTATAGATCCGAACGCCAACGACGAAGATCAGCCCACCTGGAACATCTGGGAATACGACATAGCCGGCGGCATGTTGCGGCGGATATTCCAGGACGACATCACAGCCGAAGAGGGCCACGACATCGGCGCGCAGTATCTGCCGGACGGGCGTATTGTTTTTTCCTCGACGCGCCAGAACCGGTCGGTTGCCAAACTGCTGGATGACGGCAAACCGCAGTTTGCCGCTCTGGATGAAGATCAGGAAGAGCCCGCATTTGTCCTGCACGTGATGGACGATGACGGCAGCAACCTCACGCAGGTTTCATTCAACCAGAGTCATGACCTGTATCCGACGGTGCTGGCCAATGGCCGCATCCTGTTCAGCCGCTGGGACGGCATGCTCAATAACAATGCCCTGTCGCTGTATCACGCCAATCCTGACGGTATGGATCTGCAGATGCTATACGGCACCGAAAGCCATGCCACCGGCACCGGCGGCGCAACCGTGCAGTTTGTAAAAATGCAGGAGATGCTCGACGGCCGCATTCTCAGCCTGATCATGCCATTCACCGGCACCAGCCTTGGTGGCGACCTGGTGCTTATAGATGTGGCAAATTATCTGAATAACACGCAGCCCAACGTGGCCAACCAGGGAATTCTGAGCGGGCCTGCCCAGGTAGCTGCCACGATTAACAACGTGCTGACCGTGCCGGGGCCTTCGCCGGGTGGCCGTTTCACTTCCGCCTGGCCACTACGCGATGGCACTAATCGCCTTATTGTCAGCTGGAGTCTGTGCCGGCTGACCGTGCCTGATACGAACAATCCCGGCGGGCCGCCGCAACTGGTGGCCTGTACCGATACCAATTTGCAGAATCCGCAGGCGCAGGAGGCTGACCCGGTTTACGCAATCTGGCTATATGACCTGAACAACAACAGCACCTTGCCCATCGTGGCGGCGCAGGCAGGTTTTATCTACACCGATGCGGTAGTTGCACGGCCGCTCGACAACAGTCCGGCCGTAGTGCCTGACGGAGTGGATACCGGGCTGCTGGATCCGGCGCTGGTTGCCGACGATGCCGGCATCATTGATATCCGCAGCGTGTATGACATTGACGGCGTGGATACGGCATCGCCTAATATTCCGGTGATTGCCGATCCGGCGCTGACAACGGCAGACCAGCGCGCCGCGCGCTTTCTGCGGGTATTCAAAGCCGTCGGTATTCCGGACGAGGAAACCTACGACTTCGATTTTTCGGCGTTTGGCGTGAGCGTGGCTTTCGGTATGCGCGAACTGATTGGCTATGCTCCGGTTGAGCCGGACGGCTCGGTGCGCATCAAAGTGCCGGCGGATACCCCGCTGACACTTGAGATTACCGACATAAACGGCCGCCGCATCAGCGCCCGCCATACCAACTGGCTGCAGGTTCGTCCCGGTGAGCAGCTGAGCTGCAACGGCTGCCATAACGGCAATTCCGGGCAGTCGCACGGCCGTAATGATGCATTCGATTCTGTTTATGCGGGCGCAGCCGGCAACGGCACACCGTTCCCGAATACCGATCCGTTGCTGGTGCCGACCGTAAATATGGGTGAAACCATGGCCCAGGCCCGCACTGCGGCGGATCCGGCAGCTCTGGACCTGTCGGTTGACCTGCACTACAGCGATGTCTGGACCTATGCGCCGGATGCCGGCCGGGCCCCCGATCCTGACTACGACGTGGAGTACGCCAGCCTGCTTACCACACCGCCCGAAATGACCAACTGCACCGCATGGACGGTGCGCTGCCGGGTGCTGATCAACTACGAAACCCATATCCAGCCGCTCTGGGAAGTTTCGCGCCCGGTCATTGATCCCATGACCATGCTGGAAATCGACAATCACCGCTGTATTGACTGCCATGCGCTGCGGGACAGTATGGGCATGCTGATTGATCCGGATGACCGGGGCCAGCTCGAACTCACCAGCGACGCGTCCGGCGCGCAGCCATTGCATTTTGTGTCCTACCGTGAGTTACTGTTCGGTGATTTTCAGGAAGAAATTCGCGACGGTGCAGTACAGGACGTACTGGTGGACAACGGCAACGTAGACATAAACGGTAACCCGGTGCTTGATCCGGTGCCGATTCAATCGCCACTGTCAGTGGGCGGTGCCAATGTCCGCACCGTATTCTTTGATCAGTTTGCCGCAACCGGCGGTCATCCCGACTGGCTTAATGAAGCCGAGCTGAAACTGGTGTCCGAGTGGATTGATATGGGCGCCCAGTATTTCAACAACCCTTTCGAGGCGCCGGAGAACTAATCCATGCGCAGTTTCGGGGTGGGGTTGTGGCGATGCGTAGTCTGGGCATCCCTGGTGATCGCAATGCCGGCTCTGGCGGACGAGCAGTATGTGGTGGTGGCTGATCCGTTTATCGAAATGCACACCGGCCCCGGACGCGGTTACCCGATCACGCAAATTGTGGAGCGTGGCGCCGAAGTGGCCATCCTCAAACGGCGCACTGAATGGTTCAAAATCCGCGGACCGCGCGGCAACGAAGGCTGGGCGCATCGCGATCAGATGCAGCGCACGCTGCAGCCGTCCGGTCAGCCCACGGATTTTCCGGAGGCCACCGAAGAGGCCTGGCGCGGCTCGCGCTGGTCCATGGGGCTGCTGGCCGGCGACTTTGGCGGTGCCGAAGTTTATACCGCGCTGGGCGCCTATCGGTTTTCCCGGCATCTCACCGCCGAACTCAGCGCTTCACAGATTCTGGGTAATTTTTCCGATGGCTGGGCAGTCAGCGCCAACGTCGTGCATACATTTTTTCCGGACTGGCGCGCATCGCCGTTCTTTTCGCTTGGCACGGGCGTTGTGCATGTTAAACCCAAGTCTGCGCTGGCCCAGCCGGAAGATCGCACCGATCAGACGGCAGTGGTCGGCGCTGGTGTCAGCGCCTACCTGACGCGGCAGGTGGTTTTACGCGCCGAGTACAAGGGCTATGTGGTACTCAGCAGCAGGAACGACAACGAGGACGTAGACGAATGGAAAGCAGGATTCACCATATTTTTCTGAGGCTGACGCGGGCAGCGTTGTTCCTGCCGGCATTGCTGGCAGCAGCACTCAACCCGGCGCTGGCGCAGGACGTCGAGAGGGGCGAAGAAACGCCGCAGGTTATTGAGCCCAAAGTTGAGCGCCGTGATATTGATGTGGCTGCCATTGACACCGAGGACTTTGAACTGACCGGCTTTGTCGGTCTGATGAGCGTCGAGGACTTCGAATCCAGTGCCGTCTATGGCGTGCGGCTGGCTTACCACGTTACCGAATGGATGTTCGCCGAGGCGACTTATGGCACTACCGAGGTGGGTACATCCAGTTTCGAAAAACTGGGTGGTGGCGCCGTGTTGCTGGCAGATCGTGATCTCAGTTACTACGACCTGTCGCTGGGCTACAACCTGTTTCCGGGCGAGGTGTTTTTCGGCACGGAAAGGGCCTGGAACAGTTCCGTGTACCTGCTGGCCGGTCTGGGCAGCACCGATTTCGCGGGTGACGACCAGTTCACGGTAACTTTCGGATTCGGCCTTAAGGTATTACCTACGGATTATCTGGCGGTTCGGCTGGAAGCGCGTGACTACATGTTCGACACGGAAGTCACAGGGGAAAAGAAAACCACGCACAACCTGCAGACCACGCTCAATGTCAGCTGGTTTTTTTAGCCGGGCCGGAGGCAGAGCTCAAGGAAAGAATTGTTATGCGTCGCTTTAAAAATTGTGTGCTGACTCTGGGTTGTCTGCTACTGGCAACCACGAACGCGTCTGCTGAAGTAGGCGGCCCCGCGCCTGATTTCGCATTGCCTGACGCGGCCGGCAAGGTGGTTTCTTTGCAGGACTATGCCGGTCAGGTACTACTGATCAATTTCTGGGCCAGCTGGTGTGGCCCGTGCCGCGAGGAAATGCCCCTGCTGGACCAGTTGAGCCAGCGCTACGGCCCGCTCGGCTTCACCATGCTCGGCATTAACGTTGAAGAAGACTCAGCGCTGGCGGATCGTTTCCTGCAGGGCACACCCGTGGATTTCCCGATTCTTTACGATCGTGAAAATGCGGTCAGCAAGCTCTATGACGTGATAGCCATGCCGACCACGGTGCTGGTGGACCGTCAGGGGAATATCCGCTTCGTGCATCACGGTTATGAAGCCGGCAATGAGAACGAGTATCAGGATCAGATTCGGACCCTGGTGCGGGAGTAATTGTCATGCGATTTATTCCGGTTTTTTGTCTGGTAGCACTGTCATGCGCCAGCGGCTGCACAAATGTCGAGCCCTGGGTGAAACCTTATGAACGTGCCAATCTTGCTTCCGAGGTGATGCAGTTTGATCGTAACCCGGTCTCCAACGCCTATCTCAATCATGTATATGAAGCTCGTGAAGGTGCGCGCGGTGCGTCCGGCAGCGCTGGCGGCGGTTGCGGCTGTAACTAGCAATAACTATTCATGCTTAACATGCGTCTGACATTCCTGATCCTGACGATATGCGCCGCCACTGCGTTGCAGGCACAGGTGTTGCCGGAAGATCGCATGGACGCGCTGTATCACTCTTATGACGGTGGCGGTGTCAAAATCACCGGTCCCTCGTTTCTGGCGCGCAAGAAACTGACCAAGGATATTTCGGTCAGTGCCAACTATTACGTTGACTCGATAAGCAGCGCCTCGATTGACGTGCTGAGCTATGCCAGCCCCTATAAGGAAGAGCGTGACGAAATATCCGTGAGCGCCGACTTTATTCTTGGCGAGGCCATTGTGTCGGCCGGTTACACCAACAGCGATGAAAGCGATTTTGAAGCCCGCACTGCCTATGTCGGTATCAGTCAGGAAATTTTCGGCGGCCTGACCACCGTCAATCTCGGTTTTGCGCGCGGCAATGACGATGTCGGCCAGGTAACCGATCCGGGTTTTGCCGAGGAGGCGGACCGGCGGATTTACCGGCTCGGCGTGTCACAGGTAGTTACCAAAAACCTGGTACTCAACCTCGATTTCGAGGGCATCAGCGATGAGGGATATCTGAACAATCCTTACCGGCAGGTGCGCTTTGTGGATCCCGCAGCGGGTTCCGGTTACAGCTTCCAGCGCGAGGTCTATCCGCGCACCCGGTCAAGCAGCGCATTCGCCATGAATGCGCGGTATTTCCTCGACGTCAAACGGGCCATATATGGCGGCGGGCGGGTTTACGATGACACCTGGGGCATCAATGCCTGGAATGCAGAAGTGGGTTACACATGGCGCTGGAACGACCAGTGGCTGTTTGATTTGAGCCTGCGCCATTACGATCAGGGTGCGGCAGACTTTTTCAGCGACCTGTTCCCGTTCCGGGATGCGCAGAACTTTCTGGGGCGCGACAAGGAGATCAGCTCCTATACCAACCAGACTGTAAAGCTTGAAATTACCTATGATTTTCTGTCGGAAGACTGGGGGATGTTCGAGCGCGGTACCGCTAACCTCAGTCTGGCGCGTATCATGTTCGACTATGATGATTTCCGGAACATTCTCGCAGGTGGCATGGCTGGTGAAGAACCTTTTTACAGTTTCGATGCCGACGTTTTGCAGTTCTATTTGTCCTTCTGGTTCTAAGCCGCAGCAGCGCGCTCGTCACCTGCCCCACAGCCTGTTCGCGCTGCTGCTAATCGGGTGTCTGCATAGCGGCACCGCAACGGCCGCCTGGCACAGTGATGTGCAGGAAAAAATGGGCACGCGGGTCGAAATTCAGCTCTGGTCTGATGACGCTGCGGTTGCCGCTGACCTGCTGGAGCAGGGCATGGCGGAGTTCGATCGCATCGAGGCGCTGATGAGCACCTACATTGATGACTCCGAAATGACGCGCATTAATCGCAACGCAGCCGTTGAGCCTCAGCTGGTGACCGCCGAACTGTTCAGCCTGCTCGAAAAAGCCCGCGAGATATCTGAGTTGACCGACGGTGCGTTCGACATCACCTACGACAGCGTCGGCCAGTTTTATGATTTCCGTCGCCGCGAACGTCCGGACGCGCTGCAGATCCGCGAGCAGCTGGAAAACATCAACTACCGGCATGTAGTGCTGGATCCGGAACTGTTGACCGTGGCTTTCGCGGCACCGGGTGTGCGGATCAACCTCGGTGGCATTGCCAAAGGGCATGCAGTTGAAAAAGTGATTGAGCTGCTGGCTGCAGCAGGAGTCGAGCATGCGCTGGCCTCTGCCGGCGGCGACACGCGCATACTCGGGCAGCGTCTCGATAAACCCTGGGTGGTAGGGATCCGCGATCCGAATGATGCCAATGCCGTGTTTACCCGCATGGCGCTGATAGACGAAGCGATATCTACCTCGGGCGACTACGAGCGATTTTTTCTCGAAGACGGTGTGCGTTATCACCATATTCTGAGTCCGGCATCCGGTAAGCCTGTTGCCGGCGTGCGCAGTG
>CAYGKB010000107.1:0-6907 GCA_964350425.1 uncultured Chromatiaceae bacterium
CCATGACGGTTGGTGAAATGGTGATGCAGGAATTGCAGCCTGTGGACCCGGTTGCCTATGTGCGGTTTGCGTCCGTGTACCGGAGTTTTCAGGACGTTACTGAGTTTCAGGATGAAATCCGGCGCCTGCAGGAAATGACAAGTGATACCTCCCGTCGCGAACAAATGTCGCTGTTGCCGGACGACAAGAAAAAAGGCTAATGACGATGGCCGTGAGTGCTGATGACCATCGCTATATGGCGCGGGCTTTGCGTCTGGCCCGCCAGGGGATGTACACCACGGACCCGAATCCCAATGTCGGTTGTGTACTGGTCAACGACAGCGGCGACATCGTCGGCGAGGGATTTCATCAGCGGGCCGGTCAGCCGCACGCCGAGCCGCTGGCCATACAGGCAGCCGGGGAAGCAGCCCGCGGTACAACAGCCTACGTCACACTGGAACCCTGCAATCATCATGGCCGCACGCCGCCGTGTGCCGAAGCGCTGATCATGGCCGGCATTAAGCGCGTGGTTGCCGCAACCGAGGATCCCAATCCCACCGTATCGGGGCGCGGCTATGCCAAATTGCGCGAGGCCGGACTGACGGTTGAGGCGGGCATACTGGAAGCCGAGGCAATTGAGCTAAATCGCGGCTATACGCAGCGCATGCGCCACGGTCGTCCCTGGGTGCGGGCCAAGCTGGCGGTCAGTCTGGACGGTCGCACTGCGCTGGCCAATGGTGTCAGCCAGTGGATTACCGGTTCGGCTGCCCGCGCCGACGTGCATCACTGGCGGGCAAGAAGTTCGGCCATCCTGACGGGTGTCGGTACGGTGCTCGCCGACAACCCGTCGCTGAATGCGCGCATCGCCGCCGACACGGTGCAACCGCTGCGGATAATTGTTGACAGTCATTTGCGCACTCCGCCGGATGCGAAGTTGTTTCAGGCCGGCAGCGAGTTATTGCTGGTGCATACGGACGATCCGCGCAATCGTGCGGCTGCATTACAGGCAGCCGGCGCAACATTATTGCGCCTGCATGCGGGCGCCGACGGGCGGATTGTGCCGGGCGACCTGCTCGACTGGCTGGGGGAACAGCAAATTAACGAGTTGCTGGTTGAGGCCGGCGCTGAACTAAACGGAGCGCTGCTTAATGCCGGGCTGGTGGATGAACTGCTGGTCTATCAGGCTGCCTGCGTCATGGGCAGCGATGCCCGTGGCATGTTCACGCTGCCGTCAGTGCAGCAAATGGATGAATGCCGCCGGGCAAGACTTTACGATGTGCGCCGATTTGGCGACGATTTGCGTTTGCAGTACCGCTTTAGCGAGGTTTCCTGAGCATGTTTACCGGCATCGTGGCGGCAACCGGCAGTCTTATCAGCGCAGAATTGCATAGCGGCGAAGGCCGTTGCCGGTTTGCCACCGGCAAACTGCCGCTGGTCAATGTCAGTCTAGGCGACAGCATTTCTGTAAATGGTGCCTGTCTGACTGTCGTGGAACTGCATGCCGACGGTTTCAGCGCCGATCTTTCCCGCGAGACGCTGGACCGCACTACGCTGGGCGACCTGCAGCCGGGTGATGCGGTAAACCTGGAAAACGCGCTGGCGCTGGGTGATGCCCTCGGCGGTCATCTGGTAACCGGCCATGTTGACGGTGTGGGCATGGTGACTGATATGCAGCCGGACGGCGAATCGCTGCGCCTGGCTGTTGAAGTCCCGGCTGCGCTGGCATGTTACATAGCGCCGAAAGGCTCGGTCTGCATGGACGGTGTTAGCCTGACGGTGAATGGCGTGGCTGGCAACGTTTTCGATGTCATGATCGTGCCGCACACGCAGGCGGAGACCATTATTGCCGGGTACGCAGCGGGCACCCGAGTTAATATAGAGGTCGATATCATCGCCCGTTATCTGGAACGCCTTAACACCTACACAGCTTGAGAGGCACATGCCATGCATGGCGGTAAAATGGAACCCACAGACGCGCAGATCAACCCTGTCTTCAGTGACATCGAGGATGTCATTGCGGATATCCGTGCCGGCAAGATGGTGATCGTTGTCGACGATGAAGATCGTGAGAATGAAGGCGACTTCATAATGGCGGCCAACTGCGTCGGGCCTGCAGACGTCAACTTTATGGCGCGCTACGGGCGCGGCCTGATCTGCCTGACGCTGACGCGGGAACGCTGCGAACAGCTGCGGCTGCCGTTGATGGTCAGCGAAACCAATGAATTGCAGACCACTAATTTCACCCTGTCGATCGAAGCGGTGGACGGAGTCACCACAGGGATTTCGGCACATGACCGGGCCCGCACCATTCAGGCAGCCACCGCAAAAGATGCGCGCCCCGAGGACCTCCGCCAGCCGGGTCATGTATTTCCGATCATGGCGCAGCCGGGCGGCGTGCTGAACCGGGCCGGACACACCGAGGCGGGTTGCGATCTGGCGCGGCTGGCCGGCTTCGAACCGGCTGCGGCTATTGTAGAAATCCTTAATGAGGACGGCAGTATGGCGCGCCGGCCACAACTGGAGGTAATTGCACGGGAGCATGGTCTGAGGATCGGCAGCATTGCCGATTTGATTCGCTACCGGCTGGAGAACGAGCGCTCCGTTGAGAGAATCGCCGATTTCTCGGTGACGACCGAATTTGGTGAATTCCGCCTTTATTGTTTCGAGGATCACATCAGCCGCAACGTGCATACAGCACTCGTGCATGGCGATCTGAACGGCGGCGGGCTGCCGCTGGTGCGCGTGCATGTGCAGGATACCGTGGGCGATGTGCTCGGCGTACGTGATCCGGGGCTGAGCCGGCCATTGCGCTCGGCGTTGCAGCGGCTGGTGAAAGAAGAATGCGGGGTGGTCGTGGTGCTTAACTATGCTGAAAATCCGCGCCATCTGCTTGCCACGCTGCGTTCACTGGGCAAGCCGGTGGATGAAGTGGCGGAGCGCCGCGAGGGTGATGTGGTGTTGCGCACCTTTGGCATCGGCTCGCAGATCCTGAGCGATCTTGGTGTCAGCCGCATGCGAGTGCTGAGCGCACCCAAACAAATGAATGCCATTTCCGGATTCGGGCTGGAAATAGTCGAATACGTGGATGACTATCATGACAGCTGAAAAAAGCCATCCCCAGGAACTGGCGCGCCAGCTATATGACGCTTCTTTCTGTATTGTTGCCGCGCGTTTTAACAGCGCTATCGTTGACAGGCTGATCACGGGTGCAGAAGAGGCGCTGGCGCGGGCCGGAGTCCGGCCGTCTGCCATTGAAGTCGTGCGAGTGGCCGGGGCTTACGAACTGCCGTTTGCAGCCCAGCGTGCAGCACGCAGCGGCCGCTTCGACGGCATCGTGGCACTGGGCGCGGTGATCAGAGGCGGTACGCCGCACTTTGAATACATCTCCGCTGAATGCATGGCCGGGCTGACCCGGGTAGCGCTTGATTGCGACATTCCCCTTGGCAACGGTGTGCTTACTGTGGATACCGCGCAGCAGGCTGCTGACCGGGCTGGTGGCAGCGCAGGCAACAAGGGCCAAGAGGCTGCCCTGGCGGCGGCTGAACTGGTTACCCTGGCGCGCCAACTGGAATCTTAGCCATGCAAACGCGGGGCAGAAGCGGTGCGCGCCGGCTGGTGATGCAGGCTTTGTATCAGGCGCAGGTCAGTGGTCACGAACTGGAGGAACTGCGACGTCAGTTTCGTGCCGGCAGCGATTACCAGGGTTGCGATCAGGCTTATTTCGAGGCTTTGCTTCAGGATGTCTGCGAACAGCGCGCGGCACTTGATCAGGACATTGTTGCCTGCGGCGACATCGCCGCTGATCAGCTGGATCCGGTAGAACATGCCGTGTTGTGGCTGGCATTAGCAGAACTGCGCTTTCATGCTGACGTACCGACTGCCGTTATTATTAACGAGGCTGTGCAACTGGCAAAGATTTTTGGTGCCGAAGGCGGGCACCGTTACGTCAACGGCTTGCTCGACAAAGCCGGCCAGAAACTGCGGGCCGCCGCCTGAAGTCCTGCCATGCCTGGCGCGACCGATCCGCTGACTGAATACAATGTCATTGACATCCTGCGCGAGCGTTGCGCGGGGTCGGGTGCGGGAGTGGTACTTGGCATCGGTGACGATGCCGCAGTGACTCAGGTGCCTGCCGGATACGAACTGGTCACGGCAGTCGACGCACTGGTCGAAGGGACGCATTTTTTGCCCGCGGCGGCGCCCGGTTCGGTCGGCCATCGCTGTCTGGCGGTCAATCTCAGCGACCTGGCCGCCATGGGCGCGACGCCACTTTGGGCAACATTATCGCTGTCCCTGCCGGCGCCTGACCGGACATGGCTGACAGCATTTGCCGATGCGTTTGCAAGTCTTGCGGCGACCCACAACGTCAGTCTCATCGGCGGTGACACGGTGCGCGGGCCGCTGGCCGCGAGTGTTACCCTGCTGGGCACGGTAGCGGCGGGCGCGGCTATAACCCGCAGCAGCGCAGCGGCCGACGACGGGATTTATGTGACCGGCCTGCCGGGACAGGCGGCGGCAGGTTGGCGGCAGGCTGTCGGACAATTGCCGCCCGACACACCCGCAGCGGACCGCTTCCGGCAGTGTTTCGAATACCCGACACCGCGGGTCGGCTTTGGTATTGCACTGGCCCAGCTGGCATCGGCGATGATTGATGTCTCCGATGGCGTGGCGCCCGATCTCGGCCGCCTGCTAACGGCAAGCGGCGTTGGCGCTACCGCGGAAATTCCCGATCTCGGCTGTTTGCAGCAGGAGTTTGGTGTCGCAACAGCGCGGGAATTGTTTCTGGCAGGTGGTGAAGATTACGAATTGTGCTTCACCGCACCCGCCGAGGCTGACAGCGGGATTGTGGCACTCGCAGAGCGTTTGGATGTGCCGGTGGCACGTATCGGCACGGTGACGGCGGCGACCGGATTGCGTTGGCAGCATAATGGCGCGGATATCACCGGCGAAGTGTCTGGCTTCGAGCATTTTGTGGCATAGCTATGCAGCAACGCGAACTCTTACGCAAAGTGGCCGGCGATCCGGTGCATTGGCCGGCATTCGGGTTTGGCCTCGGGCTGCTGCCTGTTGCGCCCGGCACGTTCGGTTCGCTGCTAGCGATCCCGCTGTGGTGGTTTACGCCAGCGTTGCTTTGGCTGCAACTGGCAATCGCGCTGGTGCTGCTCGGTGCGGGTATCTGGATTTGCGGCGCCAGTGCCCGTCGGCTCGGCGTTCATGACCATGGCGGGGTGGTGTGGGATGAAATCACCGGGATGTACCTCACACTGCTGGCAGTTCCGGCGGAACCGGCATGGATACTGGCGGCATTCGGGCTTTTCAGGCTGTTCGATATCTGGAAACCCTGGCCGATTCGCGACCTGGATCACAGATTGCGGGGAGGCCTCGGAATTATGCTAGATGACGTAATAGCGGCGCTGTATGCCGCATGTTTATTGTTGTTGGGCAGAATTCTCTGGTGACGTAAGTGGCGTGACCCGGATCTGCCGCGAAAGGGTTACGGGTATGCCGCTGGCGGCAAACAATCTGAAAGGCCGGTCAGTCCCGGCCAAGGTCGGCAAGTACGAGATCCTGCAGGAAATCGGACAGGGCACGACCGGCGACGTATACCTGTCGCATGACCCATATTACGGCCGCGACGTTGCCGTCAAGCTCTATCACGCTCAGCCCGATGCCGACAGTCAGTCAGCCAAGGTGGCGCGCAAGATGTTTTTTAACGAAGCGCACATTGTCGGCAAGCTGCAGCATCCGAATATTCTGCCTATTTTCGACGCCGGTGAAGAAGACGGCCGCTACTACGTTGTCATGGAACACGTGCGCGGTGCACGCACGCTGGCAACATACTGCAAGCCCGATCACCTGCTGCGCATCGAAGACGTTATTGAAATTATCTACAAATGCGCCAAGGCGCTGCACTATGCGCATGGCCGCGGGCTGATCCACCGCGACATCAAGCCCAGCAATGTCATGCTGACCCCGGACAACGACGTGCGCATCATTGATTTCGGTATCGCGCTGCTCAAAGATGCCGACATGTCGGTGATTCAGGGAATTGCGGGTTCACCGAGCTACATGTCGCCCGAACAGGTGCAGTCGAGAGATTTGACCCGAGCCTCGGACATCTATTCGCTGGGGGCGGTGCTGTACGAAATGCTTACCGGTTTCCGGCCTTTCCGTGCCAAGGTGCTGGCCAAACTGCTGAACAATATTGTCTTTTCCACCCCGGCGCCGATTCATACGCTGCGTGCTGATGTGCCGGAGGAACTGGAAGATGTCGTGGCTCGCGCCATGCACAAAGAGCCCGAAAAACGCTTTGGCAACGGTGCCGAATTTGCCGCCGATCTGACGCGGGTCTACCAGAGCATTACCCAGAAGCAGCACGACCGTATAGACGAAAAAGAGCGCTTTTCCATCCTGCGCAAACTGACTTTCTTCCACGAATTTTCCCATGATGAAATCAGTGAGCTGATGCGCGCCAGCGAATGGCGCGAATACGCGGCCGGTCAGGACATCGTCCGCGAAGGCGAAATGGACGATCGCTTTTACATCGTGGTATCGGGTGACTGCGTGGTCGAAAGCAACGGCGTACAACTCGGCGAAATGGAAACCGGCAGCTGTTTCGGCGAGGCCAGCTACGTATCGGGCGTCAAGCGAACTGCCACCATTCGCGCCAAAGATGCGGTAACCGTCGTAAGCGTCAGTGCGACCTTGCTGGAGCAGCTCTCAACCGAATGCCAGTTGCGGTTCAACAAAGTGTTCCTGCGTTCGCTGATTCGCCGCCTGCAAGGCAACAGCGAGCGGGACTAGTTCCGACCTCAGTCCTCGTCGTCCCCGGCAGAAAAATCCCGCAGCTCATTATCGAGTAGTATTTTTACACGCTGTTCAGCCTGATCCAGCGCTGTCTGGCAGTCGCGGCTCAGCTTTACGCCTT
>CAYGKB010000108.1:0-6907 GCA_964350425.1 uncultured Chromatiaceae bacterium
GGTTGATCAGTATGGTGGCGGGCCTGGTGCTGCTGGCTGCTGTGCGCGGATGACAGGACAGATGTGTGGGTAAAAATGTAGTCGTTGTCGGCACCCAGTGGGGTGACGAAGGCAAAGGCAAAATAGTTGATTTGCTGACTGACAAAGTGGCCGGTGTGGTGCGTTTTCAGGGCGGGCATAATGCCGGGCACACCCTTATTATCGGCGGCGAAAAAACCGTATTGCATCTTATTCCGTCAGGCATTTTGCGCGACGGAGTAGAGTGCATTATCGGCAACGGTGTCGTGGTGCACCTGCCTTCCCTGATAGAGGAAATGGATGAGCTTGTCGCCAAAGGGGTTGATGTCGATGCCCGACTGCGCATAAGTGCCGCCTGTCCGCTCATTCTGCCCAGTCATATTGCGCTTGACCAGGCGCGCGAGGCGGCCCGGGGAGAGGACAAAATTGGTACAACCGGGCGCGGTATCGGGCCGGCCTATGAAGACAAGGTCGCGCGTCGCGGCTTGCGGGTATCCGACCTCTTTGATGCGGATGTTTTTGCCGCGAGGGTGCGCGCCGGTTTTGAGTTTCATAACTTTGTGCTGGAGCACTATTTCAAGCAACCGGTGATTGACCCCGAACCGGTGATTCGGCAATGGCTGACTATGGTAGAGCGCATTCGGCCGCTGGTTGCAGATACCGCTGAGCATCTGGGTCGCCTGCACAGTCAGGGCAAAAACCTGTTGTTCGAAGGCGCGCAGGGCACCCTGCTGGATATTGATCACGGCACCTATCCGTTTGTCACGTCATCCAACACCACTGCTGGTGCCGCCGCTACGGGCACCGGGATCGGCCCTGCGGCCATTGATACCGTCGTGGGCATTGTTAAAGCCTATACGACCCGGGTCGGATCCGGTCCCTTTCCGACCGAGTTGTTTGATGACATGGGCAAGCATCTGGCCAAGGTCGGAGCGGAATTTGGCGCCACCACGGGCCGGCCGCGGCGCTGCGGCTGGTTTGATGCCGTCATAACGCGCCGCGCTGTGTTGAACAGCGGCATCGCTTCGCTCTGTGTGACCAAGCTCGATGTGCTCGACGGCCTGCCGACAGTAAAGATTTGTACCGGCTATCGTCTCGACGGCAAGCTCACTGAAGTGCCGCCGCTGCAGGTTGATCACTATCAGCAGTGCGAACCTGTTTATGAAGAAATGCCCGGCTGGCAGCAGAGCACTGTAGGCGTAACCCGTGAAGCCGATTTGCCTGATGAAGCGCGCGCCTATCTGGCCCGAATCGCCGAGGTGCTTGGCGTTTCGGTGGATCTGGTGTCTACCGGCCCGGATCGGGATCAGAATGTCATTATCCGCCACCCGTTTGACTGATTGTCTGCCTTGAGCCGCTAATCGTGTTCGCAATTCGCCACCAGATTGTTGCCGGACGCTCCGTTCTGTTCCCAGCGCTGCTATGTGCAGTGCTGCTGATTGCCGGTTGCACGGCGCGGTTTCTCTACGACAGGCTGGACTCCTTTATTGTCTGGCAGGTAGAGGACTATGTTGAGCTGACGGGAGAGCAGAAGCAGGCGCTGAAAGCGGATATTCAGGAGCAACTCAATTTTGTACGCAGAAATGAAATGTTGCGCGCCGCCAGCCTGTTCGAGCAGAGCGCGCGGGATCTGGAAAACAACCGCGTTACCGCAGACTTGCTGGACCAGCGCTATTACGCGGCGCTGGAAATCTACGATGACCTGATGCTCGGGATTGTGCCCCTCTCGCAACGCTTCCTGCGTTCTCTGTCGGCAACCCAGGTTGACGAATTCTTCGCCAACCTTGATGAGGTTAACGACGAGATGTATGACGAATATTCAGGCCGCACCGCCGAAACCCGCGAGCGCAATCGCAACCGATCCGCGGTTAAGTCGATTCAGGAGTTTACCGGCCGTTTGGATAAACAGCAGCGCAGTATGGTGACCGATGCTCTGGCCCGTATGGACGATGCCAGCGAGCAGTGGATTGCATACCAGAGACTTTGGCAACAGCGCTTTCGCGAACTGGTCGTGAGGCGCCCGCCGGAGGCTGAGTACCATGCGGAGCTAACGCAGCTATTTGTATATCCCCGCAACCTGCATACAGAAGAGTACCGCGCGCGAGTACATGGCAATCGCATGATTTTGAACGCTATGCTTGCAGAGCTGTTCGGCAACCTTAGTGAGCGACAGCGCCGCAAGGCTGTGCGTGAGCTGGATGGTTATGCTGATTTGTTGCGCGATCTGGCCGCAGCCGGCTAGCTTGCGGCGCTCAATATGAACAGTAGTAGCAGTGTCGGCGACATTCAGCGGGAGGTTGCGCGCCGGCGGACATTCGCAATTATTTCTCACCCGGATGCCGGTAAAACCACGCTAACTGAAAAATTATTGCTGTTTGGCGGCGCTATTCAGGAGGCGGGCGCAGTAAAAGCGCGCCGGGCCAGCCGCCATGCGACTTCCGACTGGCTTGAAATCGAAAAGCAGCGCGGCATTTCCGTCAGTAGTTCGGTGATGCAGTTCGAATACAACGGGCACATTATCAATTTGCTCGATACGCCGGGTCACGAAGACTTCTCCGAGGATACGTACCGGGTCCTTACCGCGGTCGATGCTGCTGTTATGGTTATTGATGCAGCCAAGGGCGTCGAAGCGCAGACCATTAAATTGCTCGAAGTCTGCCGTTTGCGCAATACGCCGATTATTACTTTTGTAAACAAGTATGACCGTGAAGTGCGTGGTCCGCTGGAAATTCTGCAAGAGATCGAGGCCACGCTGAAAATCGAGTGCGCGCCAGTTAGCTGGCCCATAGGCATGGGCAAAAGTTTTCGTGGGGTGTTTGATTTGTTAACGGACAGGTTGTTGCGGTTTCGTGCCGGGGAAGAGCGCCGCTCGGATGATGAAGAGGTGATCGCCGGGCTGGATAACCCCCGCCTGCAGGAATTGTTTCCCAATGAGGTGGAAATCCTGCGCGAAGAGGTTGAACTGCTGCGCGAGGCCAGTGAGCCTTTTGACCGCGAATTATTTCTGGCGGGCCTGCAGACGCCAGTTTTTTTCGGCTCCGGCATTAATAACTTTGGCGTTCAGGAGGTTTTGCATGCGCTTATCGAATGGGCGCCGCGTCCGCAGTCCCGCGCGGCAACCGAGCGCGAAGTGCATCCGGATGAGATGCCACTAACAGGATTCGTTTTCAAGATTCAGGCGAACATGGATCCGAAGCATCGCGACCGCATCGCGTTTTTTCGCGTTTGCTCCGGGCGCTACGAACCGGGCATGAAGCTGAAGCACTTGCGACTGGGCAGGGAAATGCGCATTGCTAACGCGCAGACTTTTATGGCTAACGCCCGCAAAGCCAGCGAAGAGGCTTTTGCCGGCGACATTCTTGGCATTCACAATCATGGGCAACTGCAAATTGGCGACACGCTCAGTGAGGGGGAGGCGCTGAGTTATCGGGGCATACCGTATTTCGCCCCGGAGTTATTCTGTAAAGCGAGACCGCTGGATCCGCTGAAGGCCAAGCAATTGCAGAAAGGCCTGACGGAACTGGGTGAGGAGGGCGCCATACAAGTGTTTACCGATGGTATGGGCCGCAAATTGCTGGGCGCCGTGGGGCAACTGCAGTTTGACATTGTTGCACACAGGCTGAAGGGCGAATATAACGTTGATGCGCAGTACGAGCCGGCTGAGATATATACCGCGCGCTGGCTCAGCTTTCCGGACCAGGAAACCCGGAAACAATTCCTGCAGCGCGAGTCCGCCGCGGTGGCGGAAGACGTGGACGGAAATCCTGTGTATTTGGCGCCGAGCCGTTACAAGTTGCAGATTACCGAAGAGCGTTTTCCGGAAGTCGGATTCCATACCACGCGCGAGCACGGTGAGGTGCTGGCACAGGGATAGATGCACGCATTCCGCAGCCAATAACAATGAAAATTCTGTTTTTTACCGACAATTTTCCGCCTGAATCGAATGCTCCGGCGATCCGGACTTTCGAGCATACGCGTGAGTGGGTCAAGGCTGGTCATGAGGTTACTGTTATAACCTGCGCGCCGAATTTTCCTATCGGTAAGGTTTACGACGGTTACAGCAATAGTTTTTATCAGACCGAGGAGATCGAAGGCATCAAAGTGGTGCGGGTCTGGACATATATTGTTGCCAATGTCGGTTCCACCAAGCGCATCATTGACTACATCAGCTTTATGGTCAGTTCGAGTTTTGCGGCACTGTTTTTGCCGCGCCCGGACGTGGTTATCGGCACGTCGCCGCAGCTGTTTGCGACCGTGGCAGCCTGGCTGACGGCAAAAATCAAACGCCGGCCATTCGTATTCGAACTTCGTGATCTGTGGCCCGAGTCTATTCTGGCTGTCGGCGCCATGAAAAAGAAAAACTTCGCGTTGCGCTGGCTGGAGCGCTTTGTAAGCTTTTTGTACCGGCAGGCGGACCTGCTGGTGCCGGTTACCCGTTCATTTGCCCGCACGGTTGAGGGTGAGGGCGTGGATCCGGATAAGATTACGGTGATTACCAATGGCATCGAGCCCGGCGGTCACCGGCTGACGGCGACGCGCGAGGAAATTCGCACCAGATGGGGAATACCTGCAGATGCTTTTGTCGGCGGCTTTATCGGTACGCTGGGAATGGCGCATGGCATCAGCACCATACTCGAGGCGGCCGAATCAACCCGCGACGACGCAAGTCTGCACTACGTCATCATGGGCAATGGCGCAGACAAAGGGCAGATTCAGTCGCTGGCGCGGGAAAAGCAACTTAACAACGTGACGCTGATTGATGGCCAGCCGCGTCAGGATGCACTCAATGTGCTTGGCGCAATGGATGTATCCTTGGTTCTGCTGAAAAACACGCCATTGTTTGAAACGGTTATTCCTTCAAAAATTTTCGAGGCCATGGAATTCGAGAAACCCATCATCATGGGCGTGCGGGGAGAAAGCGCGGATATTGTGGTGAACAAGGCTCGCTGCGGCGTTGCCTTTACCCCGGAAGCCGCCGATGAGTTGGTCGCCTGCATGCGCGAATTGCGCGATGATCCGGAAAAATGCGCTGAATTCGGTGCCAACGGCAGAGCGGCCGTCGAAAGCGATTTTCGCCGCACCGAGCTCGCAGCGCGTATGTTGCAGGCTATTGAAAAACTAGTGGACTGAAAGAATTCTTTAATTTGCCCCGGCTATGCTGTGAGTCTGCGGTTTTCGCACGTTGTCTTTAATTTTCACAGGGAAATACCTATGCAAGTACACGGTTTGCTGTCAGGCCTCCTGTTAGGCGTAATGCTGTCATCTGCCGCAGTCGCGGAGGAAGCGGTTGATGACAAGCTTTTCTATTATCTGGGTACGGCTATCAATCGCAGCCTCGCAGGGCTGGCGCTGTCGGATCAGGAGAAAGCGCTTGTCCTGGAAGGGTTTTCCGCCAGTCTGAACGGCACCGCCGAAGAGTTGGACGACAATGTATACGGGCCGAAAATTCAGCAACTGGGGCGCGAGCGTGCCGCCCAGGCGGCCCAGCGCGAACTTGCGGCCGGACAGGAGTGGGTTGCGCAAATGGCCAAGGAGCCGGGTGCCCGGCAGACGGCTTCCGGCCTGGTCTACCGGGAAGTGCAGGCGGGCACCGGCAAGCAGCCGGGGCCGGCGTCGCGGGTGCGGGCGCATTACCACGGTACGTTGCGTGACGGCAGTGTTTTCGACAGCTCGCGGCTGCGCGGCGAACCCATCAGCATCGGGCTGAACCAGGTAATACCCTGCTGGACCGAAGGCATAGCGCTGATGAAGGCCGGCGGCAAAGCAGTGCTGACCTGCCCTGCGGCGATTGCCTATGGCAACAACGGGCAGGGCTCCATCCCGCCCAATGCCGCGCTGACATTCGAAGTGGAGTTGCTGGAAGTTCTCGATTCGCCGCAACCCTGACCGGAGGTCGTAACGGACCGGTGTCGGCGTTTCAGCCTACCGCGAATTCTGAACGGGTTGCCGGCAGGCCGCTGCCTCAGGCGTTCGGGCAGTCGGATCTGTCAGTTCGCTGCCGCTATTTGCGCATTGATCCAGTCCAGAAATAACGGATTGTCCAGCACGCCCATGGTATTGAGGCGGTAATCCAGCCCGGCCAGATCGCTGCGAAGCTTGTCGTGCACGCTGCCTTCGAATAGCAGGGTGGTCGTGACAATGACGGTTTTGCCCGCGTCACTGGCTGCCTGCACCCATTGCCTGAGATCATCGACATTGGCGCGGCGCACTGCCGAGGGAGCGTCGTCCTGCAACGTAAAACCGCGGGCGTCGGCGAAGCCGCCATTAGCCTGAATATAGCTTGCATGCTCGGTAAGAATTGCCAGTTCCTTTTGGTTGGCGGGTTCATTGTCCGGTCCGTGAGCAACCACTGCGACGACTTCATTCTCCGGATCGGTGCTGCTGCTGCGCAGATTGTCCAGCAATATTGCGGATATCTCCCGCCCTGACCCGGGCGTGTCGGTCAATACGGTGCTTGCGTCCGCGTTCACGCGCGCCACTGACATCCACGGCGCATCCTCCCGTGCGTCAAAAATGTATTGCCATTGCCCGGTCAACCCGCCATCGCGGAGTGTAGTGATCGGCATCACCACAATTTTTTTCGCGCCCGCAGCGGTCAGTTCATCCACCGCGCCCTGTATATGCTCAGATGTCATCATGGCCATGCCGAGCGCCATTGCGGTCGGCTTGCTGGCAGCAATTCCGGCATAGGCTTTGGCAAATTTGACATTGCCGTCAGCACGGTAACCGTGGCCAAGCGCCAGGACGCCAATCTCGCCTGTTACCCCCGGCTCACTCAGCAGGCGGTAAAAATTGGGACCCATGCGCTGCATGTTCTCGAGCACCTGCGCGTCTGTCAGTTCGCGGTAGAGCGGCACTTTTTCCCGTAACTCGGCAAACTGTTCGGCAG
>CAYGKB010000109.1:0-6905 GCA_964350425.1 uncultured Chromatiaceae bacterium
GTGCTGACACAGCCGCTCAGAAACAGCAGCACGGTGATCAGCCAGACCGCACGTATACAGTTGGTCATGATTGCTCCCCCCCTTATTCCCGCTGCCCGGTGCATTAACCGGGCAACCGGTAAGTTATAGCCCTGCAATTAGGGCCGCAAATCAGCGCTGACTTCCTTGGGCAGCGTGTACATGGCGCCGGTTAGCGGATCAACAATGAACCAGCCGATCAATCCGCCTATCAGGATGTTGCCGCCGATATACCAGCCGTCTATACCGCGCTCGATAGGCATTTCAGCTTTCGAGAAGCCTTCTTTTTCAAACTTCACGCGGTAGTCGTGACCTTTGAAGTAACCCTTGCCTGCTGCCAGCGTTACCGTTGCCGGCGTTTCACCTTTGTAGACCGCCCTGTCGTTGGCATCCACCACAGTGATCTGGGCGCCATCAGGCTTACTGTTAATGGTGACGGGATATTCCGATTTGCTGACGATCGAAGCGCAACCACCCAGCAAGACAACGGTTGCTGCCGCACCAAACACACGTACAGATTTCAGGTTATTCATATTCCCCCCCGGAAGATAAGCTGTAACGATATTACTCCAGTCGTTTCACCATTAATATAGCGTCACCGGTGAAATGTATCAGCGGATGCGGGCAGACCGGCTCGCGGGCTACCTCGGTGTAGCCGATGCGGTCATACAACCGTTTGGCGCCGGCATTCTGCTCAAAGACGATCAGACTGGTTTTACCAAAACCCCTGTCCCGCGCCTGTGCTTCGGCCAGCCGCATCAGTTCGCCACCAATGCCCTGCCCGCGATACGGCTCGAACAGCGCGACACCGCATATGTAGTAGCTGTCGTCTTCCTCCAGCCTGCTGTAGGGGGCCAGCACCGGGTCGTCTTCCTCCGCAGCCGGGTCAACATGCATGGGAAAGGCCACCAGCATGCCAATCACTGCGCCATCCGTTTCCACCACGGTGCAGTTCTGATAGCTGAAGGCCGTGCCCTCGCGCTCATAGCGGGCCCTGCCAACCGCGAGAATGTCCTGACCCGGCTCTGCCAGCTTTTGCCAGATATAGTCCGCGACACCATCGGAGGAGATGCTGTAGAGAGCTGCGATGGTCTCGCAGTCGGTTTTGGTTGCCGGACGGATGCGGTACGGATGCATTTTGTCAATTTACCAGAAGCGTCGCGCCGGCACGATGCCGCCGCCGCGGCCAGCCTCATTGGCGCAATCTGTGAACCACGCAGCTTTCAGCGCGCCCGAGCCGTGCAACACTGCGCCCCTGAACATGCCGTGCGGAAACGGCTGGCGGATGGGGCACAGGATGGATCAGGAAGTAGAAACAGCTCAATATCTGGAACACTTGGTTGCCGAAATCGGCACAGAAAATCTTGAGCTGCCGGCTTTTCCGGACGTGGTGAATCGTCTGCAGGCGATGCTGGCCGATGCCGAGGTTTCGATGCGCGATGTTGCCGCGCTGATCCAGTCCGACCCGGTGCTGACCGCCAAGTTATTGCGCACGGCCAACTCCGCTGCCTTCAATACCCGCGGTGTGGAAGTCGACAACCTGAACGTGGCCCTCAACCGTCTTGGCGCCACCCTGATACGCAGTATCGCCATGGCATTTGCGATGCGTCAGGCAGAACAGGAACCCTACCTGGCGCCCATCAAGAAGGACATGCGCGAAATCCTGCGGCGGAGCAACTTCGTGGCAGCCAACCGCTGCGTGGTGGCGCGGCAGATTCCCGACATCAATGCGGACCAGGCCATTCTGGCCGGGCTGGTGCACCAGATCGGCATGCTGTACCTGATGATATCGGTGCAGAAAGACAATCCCACGCTGGCCGAGAATCTCGATTATCAGGAAGCGATTGCTGAGTACGGCCCGGCTGCCTCCAAAGCGGTGCTGACGGCGTGGAATTTCCCGCCCGATATCTGCGACGCTGCCGCTGTGCAGGATTACTTGCTGAATACGGAAGGCGATGCCGACGAACCGGCGCCCATCGGCCTGCTGCTGGCAGCATCCAAACTGCGCGACCAGATGGAGAACGACCCGTGGGTGCGTGAAGAACACCCGGACGCAAATGAAATTATCGGTTCCGTGTTCTTTGGCGAGAAAAACTTCCTCGACATCGTTGCAGCTTCCGGCAGCGACATCCGGGAAATTCAGGATGCGCTAAATTCAAATCTGGCCAGTACCTGAGCTGCCATCTAACGCCCTTCTCCTTAGCCGCGCGACAAGCCGGTCCGGTTGGCATTCCTACTGGTTAGCTGACCCGCTCATGGAATTGGAAAATGGCAAAGGGCAGGACAGTTATCCAGGCCAGAAACAACAGCCATACCCGACCTGCAAAAAGATTGTAGTCGTGCAGCAACCGCTCCCAGGAATGCCCTGCCACCAGCCGGCCGAACAGAAACTCGAACGCAACGGTAAACACTAGCCAGGCGAATCCAATAATTAGCGCCTGCTGGGCCGAACTTGGCGGACGCCACAACGATGCCAGCAGCCAGACCGCGGCTGTCATTATAAGAATGCCGGTGACTGTGGATAGCTGGTGGGCTCTTAATTCCGGCAGCGAGGGGCCGAAAGCATACTCGCGCAGCAACCCGTTGCCTATAGCCAGCAGCATCAATACCAGCCAATAGGCGAGATAAGCTGCTAAGGGGCGCATGAATTTATGGGCGGTAAAGCCGTGGGCAAAGGACGCGTGCGAAGCGAGTGAAGTTCCCCAACTGCTTATGCGCCGACTGGTCGGACCATAACCTGCACTTGAATACCATGATTGTTGACCTGTTGTTCAAGTTGCCAACCCTGCTTTAAATATAACCCGCCGTCGAGCCGCTCGGTTTGCAGGTACAGCTGCTCAACCCCATAGCTTGGAGCGCGTTCAGCGATCTCGTTCGCCAGCAGGGAGCCCAAACCATGGCCACGGTGCTCAGAAGCAACATAGACACCGCCGAGCCAATGCTCTTTTTCTGGGAAGATATCGCCCATTTCGCGGTACTTGAGCTCTGCCGCGCCGACTACCTCGCCGTTCTTCAGCGCGAGGATAATGAAAGGAATCCGATCTGTGTTAAGGGTTTCTTTTAGCCGCTCTGCGGAATCTTCAAGCGTGCTGCCCGGATGAAAATGACCCCATTGGTTGAAATACCACGCTGCCACGGTGGGCAGGGTTTCGGGGCGTTCAGCCAGGTAGATGAACTCTACTGCCATTTCCGATAGTCACTCAGGCGCATAACGCCAGTAACAGGGGCGCAGCGCTAGCTGCGTCCAGCGACCGACGGGAGCGAATAGATTCAACTGGTTAGGTGTCATCACCCAGAACATAGCTACCAAACTCATTTTCGTTGAGTATGCGACGGGCCTCTCTTTTTTGCTCCGTAGCCACTTCAACATAGTAGCCCTGATCAGCACCGGCGATAGTAAGGTTGCCACCAACAGCGATGTCTAGGACGTATATGCCCTCGCTCTCCAGCAACGACTTCATGATAGCGAAAGTGCCAAAATCATACGTATAGGCAATTCGAAAAGGATGACTCACCGGTATTGCCCGACACCTAGCGCCTTGAGCAGCGCCGTATTCGGCGCGTCCGGCACGCGTAGCGTGTTGACAGCACCAACTGGTTAGGTGTCATAACCTTTATTCTCAGCATATACCTTGCTCGTGATCCTATGAGCTCGAATACTCTTGCATGTTTACTACCGAAAGATACATACCAAGAGCATCGCCCCTAGTGTGCCAACCACTTTGAAAAGTGGTGTTGGCACCTCTACTCCCAAAAGTGTTGCAACTACTACTGCTGGTACGCATAGAACCAATACCAAGACAACAAATGTCGGTACCCAAATCGGCAGTAGACGGTTTTCATTCGCGTTTCGCATGCTCTACCGCTCCAGACACTAGCTCGCCGCGAATTCGCCGACACTCAAACCTTTCAGAACTCTGCATACCTGCGATATCCATGCATTCACCTATACACGTGACAACAACTACACTTGCATAGTGTTATGCATAGGCTTGGAGTAGTTCTTACTAATCACCTGCAGATAACAGCTCATCCGCAAATTTCTCTGCATTGGGCGCCGCTTCAGCCTCGTAGCGCTCGTAAAGCCCTGAGAGACTGTCGACTGCATTGGATATCGTATTACTATTCTCAATGACACTGCGATTCGGACGCCTATGCATAGCCTCAGATACACGCAGCGAAACCCGCACGTCTGGCTCAGGCAAGTCAGCAAGCTCCGATGGATCAACTCCATAGAACTGGCTCCATACCCACAACTCCCTGTGGCACGCAGAAATAACTTTTCGCGAGTCCTTTATAACACTCTTCTTTGGGGCTCTCTTCTTGGCTAAAGAAACCCGAACTACTGCGTCATCTGATATCTGGCCAAGCGTGGCTTGAAGGAGCTTTATTCTATGGACGACCGGAGGCATCATCTCCAGCAGTCTGATCGCTGGCTCTAACAGAAAAATTCTGTCACGCATCGGACTTCCCCAGTATCGAAACGGTCGTTCCTCCTAGCGCCTCAATCAGCGGCGCTAGCTTTGCTGGCGTCCTGTTGAGCTGACTGGTTAGGAGGCCGCGGCAATGATACTTCTGTACCGTTATTTCCCCTTTCACTAACCTTTCCCTTAGAAGAAAACGCGAGTCCAAGAGACCCGACAGAAAAAAATAAGCCAAGAGATAGAACAATAAGCGCAACCCATTTTGCTCTTCTGTACGCGGGCTCTCCCTTTTTTACTCTCTCCCATTCGTATTTAAGTAATGGCTTAGTCGCGTCTCGAACGCCATCACATTTATCCAATGCCTTGAAATAGTCTGAGCTGTTGTACAGCGAACGGGTTTCTTTTAGTGCTGATAGCAATTCGTTGTTTAGTTTTTTTCCTACCTCATCGGTTTCATGCTCATTTATTCTAAAAATAATGTCGTTATACGAAGCATTGACCTTGTTGTATGTATCGCCTACACCGGTAGCCATCTGAAACTTATCTCGATCAGAATCAGGCTTGTCCGACCAATGTTTATACAATATGGATATGTAAGACAGAGCAGAAATATATTCAGAAATGGAGGTTCGTAGCTTATCTATCCATGCCTGTCTGAATTCCGAAACCTTTTGTTCCTTCGACGTTATTAGGCTCAAATAGGAAAAGGAACCCGCTATAACGGCTGCGCCGATAGCGCTGGCAGCTGCAAGTAGTGTTCCATCCATGCTTCCGGCCACCTAACGCCTTGGGCAAAGGGCGCGCGCGAAGCGCGGCGTCCAACGAGCGCAGCGAGTGGTTTGCCCCAACTGGTTAGGTGTCCAGGCCCATTCGTTTTCGAAGTGTCTTCTGCACATACTTATGCCACGCAAAAATAAGGGGCGCTACGAAAACGGCGAACCAGATAGCAATTCGACCATAATCAAATTCAAAATCATTGCCGACAAAATCTCTGTCTACTAGGAACGCTAGAATATCTCTCTCGAATATAAACCAACAAACTAGAATTACGCTGCCTACGAACGCAATTGGATAAGCTACTAGACGATTCGCTCGTTCCTCACACTTCCGCTCTAGATCATTTATCTGTGATTTGGTCAGTTCTTTCGTCATTGCAGACACCTAACGCCTTGGGCATGGGCGGCACGCGAAGCGTGACGTCCAGCGAGCGGTAGCGAGCGAATGCCCCAACTGGTTAGGTGGCCTTACTGCCAAACGAAATTTCATAATTTTCTGTTCTCGCCAGGTGCAGTCCATCCGAACCAACAGAATAAAGCGAAAGCTAGGCCGTAAATCAGCAGAAACAACCAATTGTCTTTGACCCAAATTGCCGCGGTTGAATCGGGATTCGAAAAGAGGGCAAAAGCATAAAAGCCCACGATTCCAATAAATCCGCCGAAAGAAACGATTTTGGTAATGAGGCCATCTTTGCCGACAGTGTACTCACAAAGGCCCATTAGTAGCAGGTGGCTACCGATCAAGAAGTTACCGGTTACTAGCACAATTGCACCAGCCGTTAAGGCTACGATGCCGGTTGATTTTTCTGAAGCTTGTTTGCTTTTAGCTGTCGGCGTCACTGTTGCCACCTAACGCCTTGGGCATGCGCCGCGGCAAAGTGATCGAGACGCGCGTGAGCGTGGCTCGGTCGCTTGCCCCAACTGGTTAAGCATTCTGATTGGCACCCTTAACAATTCTATACCCAATCCTGGAAAGCCCTACTAAAAGCATAGCCAAAATTATGGACTCGGCAATCATGAATATAAGCACGACAAAATCACCAAACTTAAAAAGTATGTAACCCATAATGGCGATATGGATTACTAGACTAGCGCTCCACATTACTGCCATTGTTTTGGATGATTCGCCTCGACTTAAGTGGACAAGTGCAAGCGAGTATAGATAAAGAATAAGCAGAATCAGCGAACTAAGAAAAAGCGAATCACCTAACGGGTCGCCTTGACCGGCCAGCATAAATATTAACAACAGGGCAATTCCTATGACGTAGGATCCTCCGGCCACATGAACGATGTACGTAGCTAGTCGATCTTCCAAGCGCACAATGCTTAACGCTTTATTAATTGGAAACAGTAATTGATCTTCGACAAAGGCACCCCCAATCCTCCCCCATCAGTCGCGATTGAATACAAACAAGGTACTAACAGCATGAAAATGGGTCAAATTTCATCCGAACAATAGCCAACACATTGAGCCTGAGCATTTGTTCTCGAAATCAACAATCCGGCTCATCCCTCGTGGCAGAAGCAGTCTGGCGCCAAAGACATACGGCCACTGTTTTTCATAAGCCCGGACAGCAACCCCGTCCAACAAAAAAGGCCCGCAAAAGCGGGCCTTTTCGATGTGCCTGTATGAAGGGCTGCCTACTCGGCTGCCACTTCTTCAGCCTGCGGTTCCGGCTTGTCCAGT
>CAYGKB010000110.1:0-6812 GCA_964350425.1 uncultured Chromatiaceae bacterium
TGCCGGCGCGTGCCAGGCAGGTATTCGATGTCACCGGTGCCGGCGACACGGTGATCGCCGCCCTGGCGGCCGGCATCGGGGCGGGACTGGACGTTGATGCGGCGGCTGCGCTGGCTAATCTTGCGGCCAGCCTGGTGGTGGCGAAAATCGGTGCCGCTGCCGTGACACCGCTGGAACTCAATCTGGCGTTGCACGAACACGGCGCAGGCGGGCGCGGTCTGCTGACACGCGAACAGGCGCTGGCTGTGACGCGCGAGGCACGTGCGCGCGGTGAACGGCTGGTCATGACCAATGGCTGTTTCGATATCCTGCACAAAGGTCATGTGGCTTACCTGCAGGAGGCCAAGGCACGCGGTGATCGCCTGCTGGTGGCAGTGAATTCCGATGCATCGGTGGCCAGGCTCAAGGGTCCGGAGCGGCCGATCAATCCGCTGGAGGACCGGATGGCGGTACTGGCGGGACTGGCGGCCGTGGACTGGGTGGTGCCGTTTGCTGAAGATACGCCGGCGCAACTGATCGGGGAAATATTGCCGGATGTGCTGGTGAAAGGCGGTGACTACAAGGCCGAGGCCATAGCCGGGGGCAAGGCAGTGCTGGCCAACGGCGGCAGCGTGGAAGTTCTGCGTTTTCATGAAGGCCGGTCTACCAGCGCGATAGTCGACAGCATACGCGGGGCGTCAGCCGACCAGGACTGACGGCGCCCGGCGGCTATCCATGCACCACATTCTGCGGATTATCTACATCGTCATCACTTACCTGCTGGTGCCGGTGGTGCTGCTGCACCTGCTGTGGAAAGGCTTCGGTAACCGCGCCTACTGGCAGCGCATCGGCGAGCGCTTTGGTTTCTACTCGCTGGATGCCGGTACCGGTGTGATCTGGCTGCATGCCGTTTCGGTGGGCGAAGTGCAGGCTGCCGCGCCGCTGATCCGGCAACTGCTGGAACGCTATCCGCAACATACCCTGCTGGTCACCACCACCACGCCCACGGGTTCCGACCGGCTGCGCGCGTTGTTCGGTGACCGGGTTGCGCATTGCTACGCGCCGCTGGACATTGGATTTGCGGTAAAGAGTTTTTTCCGCCGTTTCCGGCCGCGCGCCGCCATCATCATGGAAACCGAGTTGTGGCCGAACCTGTTCCGCCAGTGCGGCGATCGCAAAGTGCCGCTGATACTTGCTAGCGCGCGCCTGTCACCGCGCTCTATCAACCGCTACCGGGCGCTGGTCAGCCTGTTCAAAGATACCCTGTCGCACGGTGTGGTGATTGCCGCGCAGACGCCCGCAGATGCCGAGCGGTTTTTGTCGCTGGGCGTGGCGCCCGAGCGCACCCACGTGACCGGCAACATCAAGTTTGATTTTGAACTGCCCGCCGGCATCGCCGAGCAGGGCGCTGAGCTGCGCAGCGAATGCGGCGCGGACCGGCCCGTCTGGATTGCGGCCAGCACCCATGCCGGCGAGGAAGAAGTCGCGCTGGCGGCACACCGCCGGGTGCGCGAGCGCTTTGCCGATGCTTTGCTGGTGCTGGTGCCGCGCCATCCGGAGAGGTTTGATGGTATTGCCAACCTGATTAGCAATCGCGGCTTCAGTTTTGTCCGGCGCAGCCAAGGCGCGCCGTGCGAAGCCGAGTGCGCAGTGCTGCTCGGCGACACCATGGGCGAACTGATGCTGTTTTACGCCGCGGCCGATGTGGCCTTTGTCGGCGGCAGCATCGCTAAAATTGGCGGCCACAATCTGCTCGAGCCGGCGTCCCTGAAGCTGCCTTTTATTACCGGGCCGCACACTTTCAACGCGGTTGATATCGCCGCGCTGTTTCAGGAAAACGGCATTGCGCCCGTGGTTCACAACGCTGAGGAGCTTGCCGCCGAGGTTGTGATGCTGTTCGAAAACCCGCCTGAGCGGGCCAGGCGCGGCGCGCTGGCCAAGGAACTGATTGACGACAGTGGCGGCGCGCTGGCGCGCCTGCTTAAACTGCTGGAGCCACTGCTGGCCGGTTGATCAGTTTGCCGCTGCGGCGGCCGCCTGTGTTTCGCCCAGCCAGTTGTTGATGTCCGCCACGTCGGCTCCGTTCAGGGTGCCGGCCGCCTGTTTCAGTTTCAGCACATTGATCAGGTAGTCGTACTTGGAACGCGCATATTGCGTCTGCGCCCGCGAAAGCGCATCGCGGGCATCCAGCACATCCACCGTGGTACGGGTGCCGACGTCATAACCCGCTTCGGTGGCTTCCAGCGCCGTCTGGTTGGATTCCACCGAACGGGCCAAAGCACGCACGCGGGCAATTTCCGCGATTACACCAAGATAGGCATCGCGGGCTTCACGCTCAGTGCTGCGGGCGACTTTTTCGTAGTTTTCCCGTGATGCGCGGTGGCGATAGACACTTTCTTGGACAGCGGCTGAAGTGCCGCCGCCGGAGAAAATTGGCAAAGAGAAATTGATGCCAAACTGGCGTTGATCCTGATCATTCTTAATGGGCGATGTGCCGCTAGAACCCGTATTGGTTCCTTCCTGATTAAAATTTCCAACTTGTGCAGTCAGACCCAGCGTTGGCAAATGCCCGGCGCGAGAAATTTTTATGTTTTCGCGTGTGATATCCGTATTGATTTTGGACGATTCAAGCGCTGCGTTTTGCTGCAGGGCGACGTCAACCCAATCCTGCTCTACCTGGGGTTCAGGAGGAATAAGCGGAAAATCGTCATTTGGTTGCGCTAAGTCTGGTGGGTATTCACCGATAATTTCCCGCATAGCCTCTTTTGCAGTAGCCAATGACCGACGGGCAGCAATTTCGAGAGCCACGGCATCGTCGTAGGCGGCCTGAGATTCCTTAACATCGGTGATGGCGATCAGGCCAACTTCAAAACGGCGGTTGGCTTGTTCAAGTTGCCTACCGATAGCCTCCATCCGGGCGCGCTCGGAAGTCAGTGTGTCTTGAGCTGCGAGAACATTGAAATATGCCTCTGCGACCCGAACTATCAAGTCTTGTTGCGCAACCTGAAAATCTGCCTCAGCCTGAGCGGTTTCCAGATTCGAACGTTTGTAGGTTCTCCACGCATCGGAATTGAATAGTGCCTGTGTCAGGGATACTGACCAACGTTTTGTGTCGGTATCGCTTTTTTGGTCAATGGGTACGATGTTGCCGCCGAACTGCGTGTTAAAAGTACCGTCGTTGACGCTATCGGTATAATTGGCATCGAGACTGATTTGGGGAAGCAATCCAGCCCTCGCTTGCGGCCTCGACTGCTGCTCGGCCAGAAGATTCGCTTCAGCTTCCCGAATCGCAGGGTCATTGCGCTGCGCCTTGGCATAAATCTCCGCGAGATCTTCGGCCTGCGTAACAGTCGCAAACAGCACTGCTGCCGACAGCGCAGCTAATTGGATAAATCCCTTCAGGGTCTGATGGCCCCTGACGCGGGGCAGACGGACTATTCGTTTCATGCGCGCATAATACTAGAACTCAAGCCATTGCTGGCATAAGGATTTGTATCAGTTTGTATCCGCAGCACCGGCCACAGCGGCCTGCCAGGCGATCTAGAAGCTGAAAGTCGCCGGTTGAGCTATGTTTTCGAGTGGCGTGACCACTGTCTCGAACAGCGGGGTGCGGCTGTATTGATCGCCGGAACGTCGCACTGCTTCGACTTCCATGCTTGGTGCAGCGCCGATAGGGGCAATCAGTAAACCGTCTTCATTCAGCCATTCCGGCAGGCGCTCGTCCAGGGCCGGAATCGCGCCGGTGAGCAGAATACGGTCGAACTGCCGGCCGGGCTGGAAGGCGGCGAAATCCGCGGTGAGCAGTTCGGTATTGCCGATTTTGCTCAGCGCCAGTGCGGTCTGTGCGTGATTGGTAAGTTCTTCGTAGCGGTCAATAGCCGTGACCTGCCCGGCCAGCGTGGCGATGCAGGCGGTCAGATAACCGCTGCCGGTGCCCACCACCAGCACCGTATGTTCGTCTGCCAGCTCCAGTACCTGCAGCAGTCGTCCTTCCAGCACCGGCTTCAGCATGTTCTGGCCCTGCGGCAGCGGAATTTCGGTGTCGGCGAAAGCCAGTCCGCGATAAGCCTCGGGCACGAATTCTTCGCGCTTGACCTGGCCTAAGGCATCCAGCACCAGCGGATTGATTACGTTCCAGGGCCTGATCTGGTGATTGATCATCCACTCGCGGGTACTTTCCATATTCATCCGGTTTCCTGCCCAAGGGTTAGTTGCAAGGCGTTCAGCGGGAGCGAAGATTACACCAACGGCGGCCGGTCGCAAGCCGGATTATGGTGAATGGCGCGAAAGCCACTGCGGGGCTTCCTGTATTCTGTACCGATGCTGGAGGAAGCGGCTCTAACCAGTTTGAGACGCAGGCATTTTTGTGCCCGGAAGCATTGCAAAAAAGCCACCGAAGAAGAGTAGGCCAGAAGAGCAGGATGCCACTATTTTTGTCAGTTTTCTTTCCCGCGGCGAGGCGGTCGGCGCCGTCTGGCGCTGCTGAGTCCGCGGACCCGGGAGGTGCAGGGCGGTGACGGACTATCTGCCATTGCTCGGTGCCGGTGCCCTGGCGCTGATTTTTGCGCTGGCCTGGTGGCTGACGCTGGGTCGGCTGCGCGCGCGCCAGCAACAAGTCCGCAAACTCCACGAAGAACTTGAAGACGTTGCCGCGAATGCCGCTTTCGGCCGGCGCATAGAAAGTTTTGCCGATCAGGACGTCAACCGTCTCGGCACGAGCATCAACCAGCTGTTTGAAACCCTGCACGCCAAGGACGCACAGGCGCGGCAGCGCGAGGAGTTGTTCAAGGATCTGGCCAATGTCATGCCGGAGGTGGTGCTGGTGCACAGCGATACCATCCTGTTTGCCAATGCCGAGGCGGGCAATCTGCTGGGTGTCAGTCCTGACGACCTGCGCGGCCGGGAAGTCACCGACCTGATTCGTCCGGCCTATCGGAAAATGGCGCGCAAAATAATCAAGCGGCAGCTGGATGGTAAGAAAAAAGGTGTGCGTTACGAATTGCAGCTGATTGACGGCGAGGAACGCACCCGCTGGGCTGAAGCCACCGGCATGCGCATCCGCTATCGCGGCGAACCGGTAATCCTTACGGTTGCGCGCGACATCACCTATCGCAAGAGCGTCGAAGCGGCGCTCGGCCGCGGTCGGCAGCAGGCCCAGATCACACTGGAGTCGCTGGGTGAGGGCGTGATCACTACCGACGTGAACGGTGTCATTGATTATATGAACGTGGCCGCGGAAAAACTTACCGGCCAGTCACGGCAGGAATCTATCGGTAAGCCTTTTGCCGAGGTGGTGAAGCTGGTGGATGAGGGTGATCGCCGCGATCTGGGTGATCCGGTATCTCGCTGTCTGGTGCAGAAACACCGCGTCAGCATGGGGCGGCGCGCCCTGTTGATGCAGAACGGCGGCAGTGACGAGATTTCCATAGACGCGGCGGCGGCACCGATTGTCGCGCCGGACCGCAGTATCACCGGCGCCGTGGTTATCCTGCGAGATGTCGGCGAACTGCGCGGCATGGCCCGCGAAATGACTTACCAGGCTTCCCACGACGCGCTCACCGGGCTGATAAACCGGCGCGAATTTGAGCGTCAGGTGAATATGGCGATTGAGTCAGCGCGTGACGACGAGTCCCAGCACGTGCTGTGTTTTATGGACCTCGACCGCTTCAAGGTCGTCAACGATACCTGCGGCCATGCGGCCGGCGACAATCTGCTGCGCGAGGTGGCCGGCCTGCTGCGCAAGCACGTGCGAGATTCCGACGTGGTTGCCCGGCAGGGTGGTGATGAGTTCGGCATGTTGCTGGTTGGTTGTCCGCTCGACAAGGCGCGGCAAATCGCCGAAGACGTTTGCCGGGCCGTCGGCGACCATCGCTTCACCTGGCAGGATCGCCTGTTCGAGATCGGCATCAGTATTGGCTTGGTAGAGATCGGTTCCAAGACCACGTCACTCGAGGACGTGCTCAGCGCCGCTGATTCCGCCTGCTACGTGGCCAAGCAGGAAGGCCGCGGCCGCGTGCATGTTTACTCGGCCCGCGATGAAGCGGCGGCCCGGCAGCGCGGCGAGATTCACTGGCTACGGAAATTGCAGTCAGCGATCCGCGAAGAGCGGTTTGAGCTGCACGTGCAGCCCATTATTTCGGTGGCCGGACGCATACCGCGCGGGCCGGCCATGGAAGTTCTGCTGCGCATGCACGACGAAGCAGAAGCCGGCGCGCAGGCGCTGGTGTCACCCGCTGAATTCATTCCCGCTGCCGAGCGCTATCAGCTTATCGGTGCACTGGATCGCTGGGTGGTGCAGACCACGCTGGCATCGGTGGCGAGCGGCAGTATTCGCCTGCCCGATGAACGCAGCGTGGCGATCAATATCTCCGGCCAGACCATGTCCGAGGAGGGCTTTCTGGAATTTGTGGTTGAGGCGCTGGATCATTCCGGCGTGAACCCTGAACAGGTTTGCTTTGAAGTCAGCGAACGCGATGTGTTGCGCGACCTGGAGCATGCGCGGCGGTTCATCGGCGTGCTGCATGGCATGGGTTGCACCTTCGCGCTGGACGATTTCGGCAGCGACGTCGGTTCATTGTCGAGCCTGCAGGGTCTGGGCATTGATTTCCTGAAACTGGACGGCTCCTGCACCCGCAACCTGACGGTGGATAACGTCAGCATGGAACTGGTATCGGCCGTGACGCGCCTGTCGCGTGCCGTCGGCTTCAAGGTGGTGGCCGAGCAGGTCGAAGACGAAGCCGGCTTTGATAGCCTGCGTGATCTGGGCGTCAATTTTATTCAGGGCAATTTTATAGAAGAGCCGCATTCAATCCGACATCATTGATGTGCCGGTC
>CAYGKB010000111.1:0-6795 GCA_964350425.1 uncultured Chromatiaceae bacterium
CAACTCCTACAAGGTTTCCGGCGGTCTGCACGGCGTCGGCGTGTCGGTGGTTAATGCGCTGTCGGAAGAACTGGAGCTGACCATTCACCGCTCCGGCAAGACGCACACCCAGACCTACCGCATGGGTGAACCGCAAGCTGCACTGCAACAGACTGGCGATACCAACAAGACCGGCACCACCATCCGCTTTAAACCCAGCCATGATGTGTTCAATAACGTTGAATTTCACTACGACATACTTGCCAGCCGGCTGCGCGAGCTGTCGTTTCTGAATTCCGGTATCCGCATCAATCTGACCGATGAGCGCGACGGCAAGAACGATATTTTTGAGTTTGAAGGTGGCATCAAGGCTTTTGTTGAGCACCTCAACCGCAATAAAACACCGCTGCATCCGAGCGTGATTTACTTCACCGGCGACGTCGATGGAATTACCGTGGAAGCCGCCATTCAGTGGAATGACGGTTACCAGGAAAACATGTTCTGTTTTACCAACAACATTCCGCAGCGCGATGGCGGCACCCATCTGGCAGGTTTTCGTTCGGCGCTGACGCGCACCCTGAACGGTTACATAGAGAAAGAACTCAGCTCCCGCAAGGACAAAATCGCAACCAGCGGAGATGATTCGCGTGAGGGCATGACAGCGGTTCTGTCGGTGAAAGTACCGGACCCGAAGTTCTCCTCGCAGACCAAAGACAAGCTGGTGTCCAGCGAAGTCAAAGGCGTGGTGGAAACCTGTCTGGGCGCGCAGCTGGAAGATTTTTTGCTGGAGCATCCCGCCGAGGCCAAGACCATCGCTTCGAAAATTGTCGAAGCCGCCCGGGCTCGCGAGGCTGCGCGCAAGGCTCGCGAGATGACCCGTCGCAAAGGCGCGCTGGACATTGCCGGTCTGCCCGGCAAGCTTGCCGATTGTCAGGAAAAGGATCCGGCCCTGTCGGAACTGTTTATTGTCGAGGGTGACTCCGCCGGCGGCTCCGCCAAGCAGGGCCGCGACCGCCGCACTCAGGCAGTGCTGCCATTGAAGGGCAAAATTCTTAACGTAGAAAAAGCCCGCTTCGACAAAATGCTGTCTTCACAGGAAGTCGGTACGCTGATTACGGCACTTGGTACCGGCATTGGCCGCGATGACTTTGATATCGATAAGTTGCGCTATCACCGCATCATCATCATGACCGACGCCGATGTAGACGGTTCGCACATCCGTACGCTCCTGCTGACATTCTTCTATAGACAGATGCCGGAGCTGATTCAGCGTGGTCACATCTATATTGCACAACCGCCGCTGTATAAAGTTAAGCGCGGCAAGCAGGAACACTACGTCAAAGACGATGCCGAACTGAATGCCTATCTGCTGAACGTGGCGCTGGAAAAAGCTGAATTACACGTGTCGCCTGAGGCACCGCCTATAACCGGCAGTGCTCTGGAAACACTGGCGCAGCAGCATATCAATGTGATGAGCATTATTGAGCGACTAGCCGCGCGCTATGACCGTACGGTGCTCGATCAGCTGATCAACATACCGGCACTGGCGGAAGAGCATTTGCAGGATATTGAAACCATGCAGGAATGGGGCAAGCGCCTGGAAGAGGCGTTGCGTTCTACCCTGAATGGTGAAGGCGGCAGCTGGGCCGTCAGTATCAGCGAAGCTGACAACAGCGTGCACGGTGTATTGCTGCATCGGGGTCAGCACGGCGTTGAACTAACCAGTGAAATACCGGTGACGTTCTTTAATTCTGCCGAATACAGACAGATCGCTGATTTTGCTGCCGAACTGACCGGACTCATCGAAACCGGCGCTTACGTGCAGCGGGGTGAACAGAATCAGGAAATCGGCAGTTTCCGCGCTGCCATGGAATGGCTTATGCAGCAGGCACGCAAGGGTCAGAGCATTCAGCGCTACAAGGGTCTGGGTGAAATGAACCCGGGTCAGCTATGGGAAACCACTATCAACCCTGAAAGTCGCCGTCTGATGCAGGTGCGCATTGAAGATGCGGTCGGTTCCGATGAAATTTTCACCACGCTGATGGGCGACCATGTTGAGCCACGGCGTGACTTTATCGAGCGCAATGCGCTGACCGTAGCCAATCTGGACGTCTAGTCAGCCACCGTTGCGGGGGCGCAGGCGATTGCCCGCGCTCAGTCCTGACTGACTATGCGTGCCACCTGATTTTCTATCCAGTTCTGCACCTCTTCGTTGACCTCGCGCGGTTCGCGGTCTGTTGCAGCGACCGGCTTGCCAACCACGAATACCACCTCTCCCGGTTTAATCCCTTTAGCCCGCCGCGGCCAGTGATAACCTGCGTTGTGGGCAATGGGTACGATGGGTGCACCACTCGCGGCAGCCAGCAGCGTGCCGCTGATGCCGTAGCGCCTGGTTTCACCTGGCGGCATGCGGGTACCCTCCGGAAAGATTGATACGCTGAGGCCCTCGGCCAGCCGCTGTTTGCCCTGTTCCACCACCTGTTTAACGGCCATGCCGCCGGCCGCACGATCAATGGCTATCGAGCGCATCGCTTTTAGTGCCCAACCGAAAAACGGCACCCACAATAGCTCCCGCTTCAGCACCCAGCAGGCGCGCGGAAACTCTATGATTTGTACAAAAGTTTCAAAAGCCGATGAGTGCTTTATAAACAGCACACACGGTTGTGCGGGAAAATTTTCCCTGCCCTCGACGCGATAGCGCAGACCACAGATCCACTTCAGCAAGAAACGAATTACGCGGCACCAGTTGCGCGCAATAGCATAGGGAAAGCGATGGCCGAAAGGCGCGACCAGCAAGACCGGTATGCCCCAGATAATCACGGCGATCCACGACAGCAGATTAAACACGGCAAAGCGCAGTAATCTCACCGCGGGTTCTCCAACAGCGCAGCGGCGAAGGCCGCCAGGTCATCGTATACGGGCGGCAGCTCCTCGGCTGCAATGCTTGCTTCGGTTTGTCTGCCATTGCCGGTGCGTACCAGCACCGGCTGTACACCGGCAGCTCTGGCAGCAGCCAGATCAGAGGCCTTGTCACCAACGAAAATCATGTTGTCGAGGCCGCAGGCAAAGTACTCCGCCGCCTGGTACAACAGGCCGGGTTTGGGCTTGCGGCAGTCACAATGGTCTTCCGGCGTGTGCAGACAGAAAAAAATTCGTTGCACAAAGCCGCCGTGATCCAGTATCTGCTGCAGCATATGGCGGTGTATACCCCAGAGCGTATCCAGGCTGAACAGCCCGCGACCAACCCCGGACTGATTAGTGATGATGCCGAGCAGGTAGCCGGCACGGTGCAGCCTGCCGATGGCATCAAGGCTTCCCGGGATAGGGATCCATTCGGCGATTGATTTTATATATTCGTCGGAGTCCTGATTGATAACGCCGTCGCGGTCCAGCAACACGACTTTAGGAGAGCTTAAGGTCATGGGCTCGGGTTGCGCTAATGTCAGGGCGCGGATATCTGCGAGATGTCGGCAACATCCAGAAACAACTTGCGCAATGCACCGAGCTGCGCCAACCGGTTGTCGCGCTGAGTCGGGTCATCAGCCATGACCATCACTTCGTCGAAGTAGTTGTCCACCGGCTGCCGCAGTTCTGCCAGCCTTACCAGCAGGCGTTCGTAGTTGCGACTGTCCAAGTCTTTGCCGTGATCTGCCTGCAAACTGCTGATGGCTTCATGCAACCGGGTCTCGGCGCTGTTTTCGAATATTTCGATATTTACCGCAGGCTGCTTTCCTGCTGCATCGCCGGCTTTGCGCAAAATATTCGCAATGCGTTTGTTGGCGGCCGCCAGGCTGGCAGCGCTGTCGTGAGACATAAAATTATGTACGGCGCGGATGCGCGCATCGAAATCGAGCAGCGAATCAGGTTTGCGCGCCAGCACGGCGGCAAACATTTCGGCACTGATAGCGCCTTTTTTATAGCCGGCCGCGTGGCCATCCGTGTACCAGGCGCGTAACCGGTCCATGATGAAGTCATACACAGTTGCCGCGACCGCAGTCGGCTTCGCGGCTTTGTCACCTTTCTGCGGCGGTTGCAGTTCGGCGGCTGCCTGCAGCAGCCCCGGCAGGTCAATATCCAGTTCGCCTTCAATAACGATACGAATAATGCCCAGCGCCTGGCGGCGCAGGCCAAACGGATCCTTGTTGCCGGTGGGTTTTTTACCCAGCGTAAAAATACCGGCCAGTGTGTCCAGCCGATCGGCCACTGCAAGTGCGCGACCCGCCGGCGACTGCGGCAGCCGGTCACCCGCGTGGCGCGGCAGGTATTGTTCCTCCAGCGCGACAGCCACGGCTTCGTCTTCACCGTCTTCGGCGGCGTAGTAATAGCCCATGCGGCCCTGAAGATTCGGAAATTCGCCCACCATGTCGGTCAGCAGGTCTGCGCGGCTCAATTCTGCAGCCCGTTGTACCTGCGCTGGGTCAGCCTGCAGCGGGGCCGCCAGTTTGGCGGCGAGTTCCGCTACACGTCGTGATTTCTCAAGCAGACTGCCGAGACCTTTCTGGTAGACGACGCTATCCAGCGCGGCAACTCGGTCAGCCAGCGGCCTGGCCACATCCTGCTGCCAGAAAAAAGCGGCGTCCTGCAGACGCGGCAGCACCACACGCTCGTTGCCCCGGCGCACTTCATCCGGTTGTGTGCTGTCGATGTTGCTGATAGTGATAAATGCCGGTAGCAGCTGTTCGTCACGGGTGACCGGAAAATAACGCTGATGGTCCTGCAGCGTGTAGATCAGCACCTCCCGCGGCAAAGTCAGGAACTTCGCGGCGAACTGTCCGGCGACCGGCACCGGCCATTCGACCAGCGCGGTAACTTCATCCACCACGTCATCCTGCAACAACGCCTGGCCGCCCAGTTGTTCGGCTGCCGCATGTGCGGCACTTACCACCCGCTCGCGACGGGTGGCGAAGTCAGCGATGACCTTACCCTGTTGTTCCAGCGCGGCAACATACTCAGACGGCTGGCCGACGGTAATGGCAGCGGGACTGTGAAAGCGGTGACCGAAAGTCCGGTTGCCGGCCTGCAGGCCGAGCACCGTGGCAGGCACGACTGCATCGCCCAGCAGCATCAGTAACCAGTGAGCCGGACGCACAAATTCGACCTCGCTGGCGCCCCAGCGCATCCGTTTGGGGATGGGCAGGTCGGCCAGCGCGCGTTCGACAATGCCCGGCAACAGCTCGGTCGCCGCCACACCCGCAACCGTTCCCTCGTAGTACAGCCATTCGCCTTTCGCCGTCTTAAGGCGCTCCAGCTTATCCACTGCAACCCCGCACTTGTCGGCAAAAGCTTCCGCCGCGCGGGTCGGCGCACCGTCGGCGGCGAATGCGAGGTCAACCGGCGGGCCGCGGTTTTCGATGTGCTGTTCAGGCTGCCCGATGCTGAGTTCGCTGACCTGCACTGCCAGGCGCCGCGGTGTTGCATAGCTGAGAATTTCGCCATGTTCCAGGCGTGCATCAGCCAGGCCTTTGCGAATCCCGGCCGCGAACGCATCGCGTAATTGCAGCAGTGATCTGGGCGGTAACTCCTCGGTGCCCAGTTCGACCAGAAAATCAGCGCGACTCATGATGCCTTGTCCACATCCTGCCCGGTGCCGGCAGACAGCATGGGGAAGCCCAGTGCCTCGCGGCCGTCGTAATAAGCCTGCGCAACGGCGCGGGCCAGCGCCCGCACCCTCAGGATATAGCGCTGCCGTTCGGAAACTGAAATGGCCTTGCGGGCATCGAGCAAATTGAAATTGTGCGAGGCATCAAGCACGTATTCATAGGCCGGCAGCGCCAGGCCCGCTTCAATAAGCCGATTGCACTGCCGTTCCGCTTCATCAAATCGGGCAAACAGCACGGCTACATCCGCCTCTGCAAAATTGAAGCGTGACATCTCGACTTCATTCTGATGAAACACGTCGCCGTAGGTTACCTTGCCGGCCGGCCCGTCGGCCCAGATCAGGTCGAACACGCTGGCGACGTTCTGCAGGTACATGGCAATACGTTCCAGACCGTAGGTAATTTCGCCGCTTACGGGTTTGCAGTCGAGTCCGCCGGCCTGCTGGAAATAGGTGAACTGCGTGACTTCCATGCCGTTCAGCCAGACTTCCCAGCCCAGCCCCCAGGCACCAAGCGTCGGTGATTCCCAGTTGTCTTCGACAAAGCGGATATCATGCACACTGGTATCGATGCCCAGATGGCGCAGCGAACCCAGATACAGATCCTGAATGTCGTCCGGGGAAGGCTTCAGCACCACCTGGAACTGGTAGTAGTGCTGCAGGCGGAACGGGTTGTCGCCGTAGCGGCCGTCCGTCGGCCGCCGACTGGGCTGCACATAGGCGGCGTTCCAGGGCTCCGGGCCGATGGCGCGCAGGAAGGTGGCCGGATGAAAAGTACCGGCACCCATCGGGGCGTCAAAGGGCTGCAACACCACGCAGCCCTGATCGGCCCAGTAGCGCTGCAGCGATAAAATAAGGTCCTGAAAAGTCACCGGAAAATGTTGCCGTGCCTGAAAGGCGCGAAGTTTAGCAATTTTTCGGGTTTATCACTGTTTAAATAAGTGGCCTGGTATCGGGTCGGCCGCCGGTACTCAGCGACACCTCCCACCGCCGCCCGACCCGGCAGCATGCACTAAAAAAGTGCACAAATACTGCGGAATGCACTAAAATAGCGCGCGAAATTCCGGCGCGCTCCAAAAAGAAGCATAAGAAACAAACTCTTAGCACTTATTCGAACTTGGCACGCTTCATGCACTAATGCTTGCTCTGGTTGCAGGGCCTGAGCTCAGGTTCTGCCCGCCGATTTCGTATAACCGGTTTTAACCGTTTCAGTAACCCCA
>CAYGKB010000112.1:0-6645 GCA_964350425.1 uncultured Chromatiaceae bacterium
GCCGACGATTGCCAGGTAGGTCTTGAACAGATCAGGCCGTTCAGCGCTGACAGTGAATTGCATGGCAGATTCCTTATTGGTTTTTTGCAATCAGCCCGGCGGCGGCTGCAACCGGACACTTGTCTGCAGGTAGTGTACTTGAATAAGCTGAGGCGATGGGCTACATCCTGAACCGTTATATTTTTCGTGAAACCGCACTTATGTGGCTGGCGGTGACCGGGGTGCTGCTGATGGTGCTCCTCACTGATCAGTTTGCCCGGGTGCTGGACGATGCTGCCGGAGCCGAGTTACCCAAGGACGCCATTTTTGCGGTAATGGGCTTGTCGTCCATTCAGTACCTGACGGTGCTGGTTCCGGTCGGTATTTTTCTGGCCATTGTGCTGGCTTTGGCCCGCATGTACCGCGACAGTGAAATGGCAGCGCTGATGGCCTGCGGCGTGGGCAACTATTCGCTTTACAAGCCGGTTCTGACGCTGGCGGTATTGCTTGCTGCCGGCGTGGCGTGGCTATCCATGGAGGCCGGGCCGACGGCACAGCGCGAGGTCAAGGAAATTTTTGACGCGGCCCGCAAGACTGCCGATCTGGCCATGCTGGAGCCCGGACGTTTTACCTCTTTCGGCAAGGAACAGGTCACCGTCTATGCTGAAGAAGTGGCGCCGGACGGCACGCTGCGCAATGTGTTTGTGCAACTGCGCGACAAGGACAAAGTTACTGTCGTGGTTGCCCGGCAGGCAGGGCAGCGCAATGACGCCGACTCAGGCACCAAGATTCTGACTTTTAAAGACGGGAAACGCTACGAAGGTGTCCCCGGCGGCCGCGAATTTCTGGTCATGAAATTTGCCGAGCATGGCATCCCGTTCCAGGTCAGCACGGCCCGCGAGCGAGCGCTGAAACCGGAAGCGCAAAGCCTTGGCGAATTACTGGAACGCTTTGATCTGGAATCAATTGCCGAACTGCAGTGGCGGGTTTCGGCGCCGATTTCACTGCTGGTGCTGACGGTCATAGCAGTGCCGCTGGCGCGCACCCGGCCGCGTCAGGGCCGCTACAGCGGAATCGTCAGCGCCATCCTGATTTACGTGATTTACACCAACTTGCTGGGCGCCGCCAAAGTCTGGCTGGAAAAAGAAACCATCCCGGCATGGGTCGGGCTGTGGTGGGTGCATTTGCTGTTTCTGGGCTATGCGATTGCATTATTGCTGTATCAGAACCGTGTGTTGCAGCGACTGCTGCTGAAGCGGAGTCAGGGCTGACCAGTGCGGATTATTAACAGTTATTTGTTTAAAGCCGTCGCCGGCAGCACCGGAATCGTACTGCTGGTGCTGGTGTCACTGGGCGGCTTTATGCAATTTGTGTCGCAACTCGACGATCTGGGGCAGGGCAGCTACGACATGCTGGCCGCGGTGCAGTATGTGCTGCTCAAAATGCCGCGCCTGGCTCACGACATGCTGCCCGTGTCGGTTCTGCTGGGCGCTTTGCTGGGGCTGGGCGCACTGGCATCCGGCAGTGAACTCATCAGCCTGCAGGCGGCAGGGGTGTCGTTCCGCCGGCTGGCCGCATCAGTCGCTTTGACCGGCACCGCCATCGCCATAGTCGGCGGTGCAATCGGCGAATTTGTGGCGCCGGCAATGGATCTGTATGCGCGGCAAATGCGCGCCGTCGCCAAGAGCGGCGATGCCGATATTACCGGCAGCAGTGCCTGGTTGCGGGAAGGTGACAAGATATTCAATGTGCGGCCTGCCACGGGTGGCATCGATTATGCCGGCGTGTACGTATTCCGCCTCGCGCCGCAACCCGGCGAACTGGCCGGCATCGGGCGGGCAGACTCGTTCGAGTCGGACGGTGACAGCTGGGAGTTCCGCAATTACCAGGAGTCGGTGCTGAGCGCGCAGGGGATCAGCGTCAGCGAGACTGTCGATGCTGCCCAGATCGACAAACTGAGCGACCTGTTGTCGATAACAGCAGTCAAGGAAAGCAGTCTGACAATTGACGAGTTATATGCCTATATACAGTACCTGCGTGCCAATGAGCTTGATTCCAGCCGCTACGAAATTGCGTTCTGGAGTCGTGTCGCAACCGTCGCCGGCATAGTTGTGATGTGTATGCTGGCGGTTCCCTTTGTGTTTGGCCCGTTGCGCGATACCGGGGCCGGCGCGCGCATGATCACCGGGGTGCTGATCGGCGTGGGATATTTCCTGTTGAGCCGCACGCTCGCTGACAGCGGCACGGTGTTTGACCTCAGCCCGGTGCTGGTGGCCTGGCTGCCGACCCTGCTGCTGCTGGCGCTAACCATGCTGGCCTTGCGGCGCATGTCCTGAGTTTCGCCGCCGCCGCGGCTTCAGTCTTTGGGCACCTGCACGAGGTACGTGCCTGACAGCCGGTCATGCCAGCATAGCTGCCGGTTGTCCACCAGGGCCCACCAAAAGCCCAACCCGGCCGGCAGCAATGACAGGCAGGCCGCGGCGAAACGGCCTGCAGCCCGCGCCGGCGAGACCGCGGTAGCAATTCCGGTGACGTCGCCCGCTACCAGGCGCAGGCGCCAGACACGCATGCCCAGTGTTTGTCCGCCATGGCTCCAGAAGCCGACAAAAAAAGCTGCTGCGACTCCCAGCAAGCTGAGCCGATAGAGCGGGTTGCCGGCCTCAATCGCATCGCCGAGAAACGCTACCACCGGCACGGACACCACCATCATCAGACCGAGTACCAGCAGCCAGTCATACAGGGCCGCCAGCAGTCGTTTGACCAGCGTCACATTTGCCGGATTATGTAAGTTCTTTCGTGACATTTATCAATTACTTAGGTGGTTTTTATAAGAATTGTACAAGTGTGCGGTAGGGTGCATTGTCGTTAGGAGATCAATCATGCATCAGAAGAATAATAACAACGGTGCAGGCGGTCCGGCACATCACAGTGCCGATGCGCTGCGCAGTCGCGACCCCTATCTGGCTAAAGTAACCGGCAATGCCGCCAAGCCGGCCAGCCGCCGTTACTCGGAAGCCATGCATGCAGTCATGGATGAAATGCAGGGCACTGCCACCAGTCGCCGTGCGGAAATCTATAACTCGCTAAAGCACTGACACCCGTTGCCAGGATTGCCGGCTAAGCCATGCCGCCGGGCGTGCCCGGGGGTATGGTGCCGTGCTGGAAAATGATGCGCCGGCGGCGCCGCTGACCTAACTAAGCGCAACTTTGCAACGCCGCCGTGCCCGGCCTGCCGCTTATTCCCTGTTGCTGACCGCTCGTCCGATGGTGACGGCATATTGCGAAACTGTGAGCCGTTTCACAGGCTGAAAATTATGTCAGCTACCCGCAAGATCTGACAGTGCCGATTTTTAGCGTCGGTTATTCAATAAAAAAATAATAAAAAACAACAATTAACCTGGTTTTTATTAGGTTATTTTGAGTTGCTGTGCAGAATTCCGGCGGGGTGCGCCGGGGTCTCTTTAAGCGCCGGCATTTCTGCCAAGGCGTGATTAAGTTCAATGTTTTGCCTGCTGGGCCTCCGTAGTATCGGCAGCGTGATATCACGCCCGCACGCTGCGGGCACAACGGATTTTGCCCAATGTTGAACAATCGAAAACAAGCTGCCAGACAGGCGGGATTCAATATCCTCGAGTTGATGGTCGTGCTGTTTGTGGCCGGTATCCTGATGACCGTCGGGCTGCCTGCTTTCAGCGGCTTTATGGCTAACAACCGCATGTCCACGGCCGCCAATGACCTGGCGACGACGCTGCACCTGGCCCGCACCGAGGCCATCAAACGCCGGGCCGCGGTGGCGGTATGCCCCAGTGATGAGTGGGATCAGGCAGCGCCGAACTGCACCAACACCGGCTTCGAAGACGGCTGGATAGTGTTTGTGGATGCCCTGGCGCCGGCCAACCCTGATCTGGCCCACACCGGTGCCCAGGATGTTTTGTATGCCCATGGTCCCATGCCTGACGGCGTCGATCTGCGTGTCGCTGATGCCAATGCCGTGCTGGGCGGCGCGCCGTTTCTGGTTTTCGGCACCAACGGTTTTCCGGTCGGCAATGTGGCCGGTAACAACGCCGTATTCAATTTTCAGATGTGCGACCACCGCGGCGATGCGGATGCGGGCGGCGGTATTTCAGCCAGTCGCTGGATCCGGATTACGCCCACCGGCCGGCCGCAAATTTACCGGGAACTTGCCGAAATCGCTTCGCCGGCAAACCCGACCAACGGATGCTAAGCGGGATTGGCAATGAAACACGTACTCAATAAACGCAATCAGGAAGGCTTCACTCTGCTGGAAGCGCTTATTTCGCTGGTGGTGTTGTCCATTGGCATGCTCGGTATCGCCGCTTTATATGTGGAGGGTCTGCGTGCCGGGCGCACAGCAATATATCGCACCACGGCGGTGTCGCTGGCAGCCGACATGATGGACCGTATTCGCGCCAACTCCGCGGCCCAGGCAGCCTATGCCGGCGCGCCGGCGCTGAATAACTGCGTCAACCAGAACAACGACTGCACGCCGGCCGAAATGGCGGCGCATGATCTGCGGTTGTGGCAAAACGAAATTGCCGCCCGCATGCCGCTCGGCACCAATCAGAACGTTGTGTTTGTGGCCGGTCCTGTCGTTGATACCTACACCATCCAGATTTTGTGGCCGGAGCCCGGGTTTCCGCAGCCGCTGAGCTACACCATGAGCGCGAGGTTGTAAGTCATGAATAAGATTGCACACAACCAGAAGCATTCGGGTATGACCCTGATCGAGCTCATGGTGTCCATGCTGATCGGTCTGTTCCTGGTATTGGGCGCTGTGACGGTATACAACCAGGGCCGCCAGAATTACACGGTGAACGAGGGCGTGGCCCGGCTGCAGGAAAACCTGCGCTTCGCACTTGATGTATTCGAGCCCGATATCCGACTGGCCGGTTTCTGGGGCATGCATAGTGAGGATGCCGCGGTAAGCCCGGGAGCCATCGCGGTCAACTGTGTGGGCGGCGGCAACGTCACCAACTGGGTATTTAATCCGGCCGGCGCAGGCGCCACCGGCGTGATCGCATTCAACAATATTCAGGCGGGTAATGCCGGCCAGATCAACCCGGCTATCAACTGCCCGGCGCATGCGTCAAGGATTGTGACCAACACGGATGTGCTGGAAATACGCCGTGCCAGTGCCCAGCCCGCTAACCTGCTGGGCGGCGAGCTGCAGCTGCAGAGCGGTATCCAGGGCTCCACGGCATTCAATAACGGCGCTATTCCGCCGGATTTCATTGACGTGGATCCGACGCATATGAACACCTACAACATGGTGGTGAATTCCTGGTATGTGGCGAACGGCTCTGACGCCGACCCGAACACGCCGTCATTGCGCCGGCGCACCATTCGCGGCGGTCAGGTGGTTGACGAGGAGGTCATCGCCGGTGTTGAAAACCTGCAGATTCAGCTGGGCATTGATACCGATGCAGTCACGGATGACAGCGTGGATCAGTATGTCGATCCCGACAGTCCGCTGCTGGCCACCAATCCGGTACTGGCAGTGCGCGTCTGGATGCTGATTCGTGCGGACAATGCCGAGCGCGGCTTTGTCGACGGCAACACCTATACGCCACTGGACAACGTGCTGGCACCTATACAACCGGCGGACGCTTTTCGCCGCATGCAGGTGTCCAAAACTGTTTATCTGCGTAACGCCAATGCGGGCTAAACCAAATTTCGAATATTGCTGACACAGACATGACTTATACAACGAAAAAATTTGCCCAGACAGGCGCGCGGCAGCGCGGCGCGGCTCTGGTCGTCTCGCTGATTCTGCTGATGATGCTGACTCTGCTGGCCATTTCGACTATGAGTACCGCAAGCCTGGAAGTGACCATGGCCGGTAATGACCAGTTTGCCGAGAATGCATTTCAACTGGCCGAGTCAGCCAACGAACAGTTTTTGCAGACCATCGATGGCAACACGCTGCTGTGTGTGAACAACGAAAATCCGACGGTTTGCGATATACCGGTGACTGCGGTTGCCGATCCGAATGGCGGCCCGAACCTCGGTACGTTTAACACGCAGAGCCGTTACGTCAGCGATCGCGGGCAGTGCCCCGGATCGAGCGAGGGCGCGGTGATTCGTTTCAATTTCGAGCTGCAGGCGATAGGTAACTCGGCGGACAACGCCGTCTCGCAGCACACGCAGGGCTGGTTCTTCTGCAAGCTCTGATTACGGTGGAGAAAGACATCATGAAGACTCTGAAAACAATTTGTGTACTGGCAGCGCTGGCCGTCTCGGGGATGGCTGCGGCTGCCCTGGACCCGCTTACCTACGTGGTCGAACTGGGCTATGCCAGTGACCCGGTACCGGCGCATGAGGCTGATCGCCTGACCGTCACACCCTGCAATAGCTGTGAACCGGTGACAGTGCGTTTCAGCACCGCTACCGCTTACCGGCTGGCCGGGTTCGAATCAACGGCCGTTGCGCTGACTGATTTTAGTCAGGCTGTGCGGCAGCTAGACAACAAGGACGCGCTGCTGTTCTACGTGCGCTACGACGCCAATACCATGCTGGTCAGTGACCTGGTGTTGAGCGGAGCTGAGTAAGACATCGCGCGGAATGGATTTTCCGGCGTGATAGAGGAATTTAGAGAGGAAGGAACCATGCAACAGGCAAACGCAAAACTCGGCACGATGCTGGCAG
>CAYGKB010000113.1:0-6563 GCA_964350425.1 uncultured Chromatiaceae bacterium
GTGCGTTTTACACATGGATGTATCGAATAGCTATCAACACTGCAAAGAATCATCTCGTCGCGGCCGGGCGCCGTCCGTTGGATCACGCCACGGATATTTCCGAGCCCGAGGAATTTGACTGGCACACGCGCATGCAGGATCACGACTCGCCGGAACGGCAGGCTATAGGTGAAGAGCTGCGCGAAACAGTCGAGACGGCGATCCGGGAATTGCCGGATGATCTGCGCACTGCGATTATTCTCCGCGAGATCGACGGCTTGAGCTATGACGAAATCGCACAGGTCATGGAGTGCCCGGTAGGAACGGTGCGGTCGCGGATATTTCGCGCCCGCGAGGCTATTGATAAAAGCATCAGGCCGGTGCTGGACGATGATTAGACTGGCCTGATTGTGAACAGTTACTGACTGCACAACCGAAGATACTCGACAGACGCTGAGGCTGATATGGAAAAGGATGTAACCCGACATATTGAAGAGCAGTTGTCCGCTTTTCTGGACGGCGAATTGCCGGAAGAAGAACTGGCCATGCTCGTCAGACGTCTTGAACGGGATGAAAACTATCGAGCGACGCTTGATCGCTATGCGCTGATCGGCGGTGCTCTGCGCAATGATCCCGGTGCCGCGGATATCAGCGGCCTGCGGCAGGGCATCCGTGCCGCGCTGGATCAGGATGATGCCGTTGGTGAAGTGGCTGCTCCGGAGCCTGGTCCGATTGCCGAAGGTGGTGGTCAGGTGCGCTACCTGCTCGCCGCGTCGCTGGTCGTCGGCATGATGGCGGTTTTTTTCGGTGGCGGCTTCAACCAGCAACTCACGCAGTCGCCGGTGCAGGGCATTGCCCGGACAGCAGTGCCGGCCGCTCCGGCGGAACAGTCAGCCCCGCAGGTGCAGGCCGTGGCAGCCGAAGATCCGGTGCGAGCCCGGCATCAGCGTGAATTGCGGCGCATCAAGCTCGATCAGGAGCGTATGCGCAGCTACCTGATATCGCATGGCGAATACGCCCGGCCGATGCAGGGTGCATTGGCTGATTCAAGCATGTATGTTCAGCAGGCCAGTTTTTCCGAATAACAGCTTCTGCCATGCCGCTAACCCAGACTTTTCCGGCACCCGCTACCATGCTGACGCGGACCTTGCTGATGGTCGCGGTTGCGACTCTGTTGCTGCCCGCCAATATTCGGGCGCAGGATGCGAAAGAGTGGCTCATGCGCATGGCCGAAGCGGTGGAAGGGCTCAACTACGAGGGCACCTTCGTTTATATGACGCCCGGCAAGGCGGAAACCTTCAAGGTATTTCATCGGGTTGACGATCGCGGCACTACCGAGCGACTGATTGCACTGGACGGTGCCGGTGCTGAAATCATCCGCAGTGCTACTGAAAGAATTTGTATTTTCCCGCGACAGAAGCTGGTCGTGGTGGGCGCACGCAGTGGCATTGATGCCAAAGGCAATCCGTTGCGCGCCAGTCTGCCACGGTATAGCGAACGCCTCAGTCAGTTGTACGAAATTCGGCTGCTCGGAACTGATCGCGCCCTGAACCGGGAAACGGCCGTTATAGCGATAGACCCTCGCGATATTTTTCGTTTCGGCTACCGGCTCTGGCTGGATAAAGCCACTGCCATGCCTCTCAAGTCGCAGCTAATCGGCAGTAACCCGGAAATGCCGCTCGAAGAAGTCCGCTTTACACATATCCGACTGCCGCGACTGGTCGCGGCAGCCGCCGTCGAAACCCAGTTGGACACTACCGGATTTACCTGGCGCCGCCAGAGCGATGAGCCGCAGGAGGCGCAGGCGGCCGCTGCGGTTGCGCGGCAGTCCTGGCGATCGCTTGATCTGCCGGTCGGGTTTGAACTCCTCAACGAATCGCTGGAATACACCGGATTCAGTGCCGACCCGCGCACTCACCTGGTTTATTCCGATGGCCTCGCGACCGTGTCAGTGTTTGTCGATGTGGCCGTGGCCGCATCCGAGCAGGCGGAGGGTCTATCCATGATGGGCGCTGCCAATGCCTATTCAGTTATGCAGGATGGGCAGTTGGTCACCGCCATGGGTGAAGTGCCGCCGCTGACGGTGGAGCAAATCGCCTTTTCCACCCGCGTTGTCGACGACTGAGATAGTGCGATGCTAACGCGGCGGATGTCGTATTGCGCCGAACGGGGCGCACTGATTGCCGCCCGCCCGCAGTCGGCGTGCCGTTCCTGCAGTCTTGCAGGAGCCTGCAGTGCGACGCTTCTCGAGCGGATCTACCAGTCTGATGTTAAGTTGCAGCTTGACCGACACGGCGAGGCGGCACCGGCCGGCGGCGCCGAGTTTAATGTGAGTATGCCGGCGGCAACCTTCCTGCGGATATGCGCAACGCTGTTTCCGGGGCTGGCATTATTAATGCTGGTCGGCAGCTGGACTGCGAGCCTGGTCTATCCTGCCGGCGGCGAAGGTGCTGCTGTGGCAGGCGCCGCTGCCGGTCTGGTAGTGGGCGCGCTGATGCTGAGGCTGTATGATTCACGCTTGGAAAGCCGGGGCCCAGGCAGCCGGCTGGTTATTGAGCCGTCAGGGCGGGTTTCCGAGAGCGATTCCTGACCTCATCAGGAACGGGTTTCCGGTGCGCGAAGTCATTGTATACAGCCGTCAGGGCTGTCATTTGTGTGAACTCATGCTTGAGCAGGTCGGGTCATTGTGTCGCGGCAAGGCTGAAATTGTCGTGCGCGACGTGGATACCCGCGTCGAATGGGCGGATGCCTATGGTATTGAAGTGCCGGTGCTGTTGCTGGATGGCGCTGAGGTATGCCGCTATGAATTCGACCGCACAGCTTTTGTGGCCGCCTTGAATGGTTCGGCGACCGGGCAGCACGGTACATGAGCCCGCATACATCATGAGTAACGTTCGCAATTTCTCCATTATCGCCCATATCGATCATGGCAAGTCGACGCTTGCGGATCGTTTTATCCAGACCTGCGGCGGCCTCAGTGAGCGGGAAATGGCCGAGCAGGTTCTCGACTCCATGGATTTGGAGCGGGAACGCGGTATTACCATCAAGGCTCAGAGCGTATCTCTGGACTACCATCATCCTGACGGCAGGGTTTATCAGCTGAATTTTATTGACACGCCCGGCCACGTGGATTTTTCCTACGAGGTCTCGCGTTCGCTGGCAGCATGCGAGGGCGCCTTGCTGGTGGTTGATGCTACGCAGGGCGTGGAAGCACAGAGCGTCGCCAACTGCTACACGGCCATTGATCAGGGGCTGGAAGTTATACCGGTCATCAACAAAGTGGACCTGGCTTCGGCCGACCCGGAAGGGGTAAAGCAGCAGATCGAGGACGTCATCGGCGTTGATGCCAGCGACGCGCTGCTGGTCAGTGCCAAAACCGGGCAGGGTATCGATGAGCTGCTGGCCAGCCTGGTTGAGCGCATACCGCCGCCGGACGTAGCCGAAGACGAGCCACTGCAGGCGCTTATCATTGATTCCTGGTTTGACAACTATGTCGGCGTGGTTTCGCTGGTGCGCATTGTGAAAGGCACGCTGCGCAAGGGTGACAAAATCAGGGTGATGTCCACACGTGACGATCACCTGGTTACTGAACTCGGCGTTTACACGCCGAAGAAAGCGCCCCGCGATATACTTCGTTCCGGTGAGGTTGGTTACCTCATTGCGGGAATCAAGGAGATTCATGGCGCTCCTGTAGGTGATACTCTGACGCATGCGGCACGGCCATGTGAAAAGGCGTTGCCGGGTTTTCAGCATGTTCAGCCGCGCGTGTTTGCAGGTTTGTTCCCGATTCGCTCTGATGATTTTGAAGACTTTCGCGACGCGCTGAGCAAACTGCACCTGAATGACGCGGCCCTGCAATACGAGCCTGAATCATCACAGGCACTGGGGTTTGGTTTCCGCTGCGGATTTCTCGGTACTCTGCATATGGAAATCGTTCAGGAGCGTCTCGAACGGGAATACGGCCTGGAGCTTATTGGCACCGCGCCGACAGTCGTCTATGAAGTCGTCCTGACCGATGGCGAGGTGCGGCGGCTGGAAAATCCGGCCGGACTCCCGCCTTCGGGCAGCATCGCTGAAATACGCGAGCCCTACGTGATGGCATCAATACTTACGCCGGCAGAATTTGTTGGCAAGGTCATGCAATTATGCATAGACCGCCGCGGTACCCAGAAGCGCATGCAGCATCTGGGATATCACGTGCAGCTCGACTATGAGCTACCGCTGGCTGAAATTGTCATGGATTTCTTTGACCGGCTTAAATCCGTCAGTCGCGGTTTTGCTTCGCTGGATTATCATCTGACCGAATTCAGGGCGGCAAATCTGGTGCGGCTCGACATACTTATAAACAAAGAACAGGTGGATTCACTGTCAATTATTGTGCATCGCGATTCCGCCTATACCCGCGGCCGCGACCTGGTCGATAAGCTGCGTGAACTGATCCCCCGGCAGATGTTCGAAGTTGCCATTCAGGCTGCTATCGGCGGCCATATTATTGCGCGTTCTTCGGTCAAGGCTCTGCGTAAGAATGTAACGGCAAAATGTTATGGTGGCGACGTCTCACGCAAGCGAAAATTGCTGGAAAAACAGAAAGCCGGTAAAAAGCGCATGAAGCAATTCGGCTCGGTGGAAATACCTCAGGAAGCGTTTCTTGCGGTTCTGCAGGTCGGTGACGGCAGCGGACACAAATAGCTCATGAATTTTGAATTGATACTGGTTAGCCTGACGCTGGTCAGCGGGTTTATTGCCGGCTTGGAAATGCTCTACCGGCGAATATCGTCAACCGATGCAACGGCTCCGCCCGCGGACAACATCGCTGTCGAGTATTCGCGGTCTTTCTTTCCGGTTTTGTTGCTGGTTGTGGTAGTACGGTCGTTTTTGTATGAGCCGTTCCGGATACCGTCGGGTTCGATGATTCCGACCCTGCTGGTTGGTGATTTCATTTTTGTGAATAAATACACCTACGGGATTCGTCTGCCTGTATTGCATACAAAAGTGCTGGATGGCAATGATCCGGAGCGCGGCGATGTGATGGTATTCAGGCTGCCGTCCGACCCCGGTGTCAATTACATCAAGCGGGTTGTGGGTTTGCCGGGCGATACGATCGAATATCGAAACCGCCGTCTGGTTATTAATGGCGAGCCGGTGGAAGTTGACAGCCTGCGGGGCGATGAGCAGGCATTTCGCTCTTATGGCCAGGTGGCTATGGAGCAGCTCGGCGATGCACGTCATCCGGTGCGCGTCGATTTGCGACGGCCCAGCCGCGAGGGGCGTTACATAGTGCCGTCCGGGCATTATTTTATGATGGGTGACAATCGCGACAACAGTGCAGACAGCCGTTTTCCCTCGGTAGGTTTCGTACCGGAAAAGAATATCGTTGGCAAGGCGGTACGCATCTGGATGAGCTGGGATTTCACTAATGCCCCGCAATGGGGGAGAATCGGGAACGCTGTCAACTAGGTGGTTACGGGAGAGCAAGCGATGCGCAAGCAACAGCAGGGCATGACGACAATCGGTTTGATTATTCTGGTGGCATTCATCGGTTTGTTTGGTTTCGGCATACTGCAGTTGGTTCCGGTATATCTGGAAAACATGCGAATCCAGCAAATCATGAATCAGGCCAAGACCAATCTCGACGGGCAGAAGGCCACCGTGGTCGAGATACGCGCCGCATTGAGCAAGGGCGCCAATGTTGAAAGCCTGTATGACATTGATGTACGCAAAGATTTCACTATAAAGCGCACCGCTTCCGGTTATACGTTGTCAACTGAATATGAGCGGCAGCAGCCCTTCATCGCCAACGTTTATCTCACCGCCAAGTTCAGCCACGAGGTAGAGATTATCCGGTGAGTGCTGCCAGCAACTGGGCTGCCAAAGCGCTGGGCTACACTTTCAGTGATACCGGGCTGCTGGAACGGGCGCTGACACATAAGAGCAGATCTGCCCGTCACAACGAAAGACTGGAGTTTCTCGGCGACGCCGTGCTGGACATGGTGATTTCTGATGCGTTATACCGCATTCAGCCTGAAGCGGACGAGCACGTGCTGACTCGCTGGCGTTCGCGTCTGGTGCGTGGTGAAACCCTTGCTGAAGTGGCCGGCGGTCTTGGTCTGGAAAAGCATCTCAATCTTGGCCAGGGCGAGCATCAGCGGCCGTCCATTCTGGCAGATACTTTGGAGGCGTTATACGGCGCTGTGTGGCTTGATGGCGGTTATGTCGGCGCGGCGAACGTAATTCAGCGTCATTTCGCGTCCAGGCTGGCTGAGCCTCCGCCGGTTGATAACCTTAAGGATCCCAAGTCACAACTACAGGAAATGTTGCAGGCACGAGGTCTGCAGCTGCCCGTTTACGAACAGCTGGAGCAGACGGGTCCGGTGCATGCACCGCGGTTTGTGGTCGCTTGCTGCGTGGCAGACCTCGATATTACAACCGCAGGCAGTGGCAGCAGCCGGCGCAAGGCGGAACAGCGTGCAGCGGCCAAAGCCATCAGCGAAATTGAACAGCCTTAAGCCAATCGAATCAGCCAATAATCATCGCAGTGGCTATATTGCGGTGGTCGGGCGACCCAATGTCGGCAAGTCAACGCT
>CAYGKB010000114.1:0-6466 GCA_964350425.1 uncultured Chromatiaceae bacterium
GCCTACTACTTATTACGGAACAGAAAATGGCACGAGTATTTAATTTCAGTGCGGGGCCCGCGGCGCTGCCGCTGGAAGTATTGGAAACTGCCAAAGCCGAACTGACGGACTGGCAGGGCAGTGGCATGTCGGTGATGGAAGTCAGTCATCGCAGCAAACCCTTTGTGGCTGTTGCCGAGCAGGCTGAAGCAGACCTGCGTGAACTTATGGGCATTGCCGATGACTATGCAGTGTTATTCCTGCAGGGTGGGGCAACGCAGCAGTTTGCGCTGATTCCCATGAACCTGAGTAATGAAGGCCAGACCGTCGACCAGTTGGTCACAGGTTCGTGGTCGAAGAAAGCGCTCAAGCAGGCTCAGGCCGTGCGTAATGTTAACGTGGTGGCGGATGGAGGGGATTCCAACTACACGGATGTGCCCGCCCGCGACAGCTGGTCGTTGACCGCGGATGCGGCATATTTCCATTACTGCGGCAATGAAACCATCGGCGGCGTCGAGTTTCATGAGGTTCCGGATGTCGGCAATGTGCCGGTGGTGTGCGATATGTCATCCACCATTCTGTCCCGCCCGATTGACGTGAGCCGGTTCGGCATGATCTATGCCGGCGCGCAGAAAAATATCGGTCCCGCTGGATTGACTATTGTCATCGTGCGCAAAGACCTGATCGCCGACGGCGGTGCCGGGTTGCCTGACATTCTCAGATACAGCACGCAGGCTGACGCCGGGTCGATGTCCAACACCCCGCCGACTTTTGCCTGGTACATAGCCGGACTGGTGTTTGACTGGATCAAGCGCAACGGTGGTCTGCAGGCCATGGGCGAGCTCAATAAGGCCAAAGCCGACAAGTTATATGCTGCCGTTGACGGTTCGGATTTTTATGCCAACCCGGTGGCGCCGGCATATCGTTCGTGGATGAACATCCCGTTCACCCTGGCAAACCCGGAACTGGACGCGCTGTTTCTGGAGCAGTCAGCCGCAGCCGGTCTTGCGAACCTGAAAGGGCATCGCTCGGTAGGCGGCATGCGTGCGAGTATCTACAACGCTGTGCCTATGGATGCCATCGATGCACTGGTTTCCTTCATGCAGGAATTTGAGCGCACTAACGGATAAAGACGATGTACAACATACAAACCCTTAACAACATTTCCGCTGAAGGCCTGAAGCGACTCCCGGCAGAACAGTACAAGGTGGCTGACGACGTCAGTGACCCGGACGGCATTCTGGTGCGCTCGTACAAGATGCATGACATGGAGTTCGGCCCGTCGCTGGAAGCTATTGGCCGCGCCGGTGCCGGCGTGAACAATATTCCCTTTGATGCGCTGGCTGGCAAAGGCGTGGTGGTATTCAATGCGCCCGGCGCCAACGCAAATGCCGTCAAAGAGCTGGTAATCGGCGGCATGCTGATGGCGGCGCGCAATCTGGCTGCCGCCTGGGACTACACCCAGAAGCTGCAGGGTGAGGGCGAAGAGCTGTCGAAAAAGGTCGAGGCCGGTAAAAAGCAATACGTCGGCTACGAATTGCCGGGCCGCACGCTGGGCGTCATCGGTCTCGGCGCTATTGGCGTACAGGTAGCCAATGCCGCGCTCAACCTCGGCATGAAAGTGATCGGCTATGACGCCATGATAAGTGTTGAGCGAGCCTGGCAGCTGCATTCGGGCGTGGAGCAGGCGCGCAGCCTGGATGACTTGCTGTCGCGTTCTGACATGGTCACTTTGCATGTACCACTGCTGGATGCAACGCGCGGCCTGATCAGCAAAGAAGGCATTGCCCGCATGCCTAAAAACGGTGTCATTCTCAATTTTGCCCGCGATCCCATCGTTGACGAGGCGGCTGTGCTGGAAAGCCTCGATGCCGGCCATCTGGGTGCTTATGTCACTGATTTTCCGACCCGCGAAGTGATCGGTCACGACAAAGTTATTACGCTGCCGCACCTGGGCGCGTCGACCCATGAAGCCGAGATCAACTGCGCCATCATGGTGGCCGAAAACATGCGCGACTACCTTGAGAACGGCAACATCAAGTACTCGGTGAATTTTCCTGAGGCAGCGCTGCCGCGTACCGCGGGAGCGCATCGGCTGACTATTGCCAATCGAAATGTGCCCAATATGGTGGGGCAGATTTCCACCTGTCTGGCAGATGCGGGTCTGAACATCGAAGATCTGCTGAATAAATCGCGCGGCGAAATTGCTTATACCATTGTGGATGTGAACGGGCCTGTATCGGATGCTGTAATCGACAAGATTCGCTCGATTGAGGGCGTGATCAAGGTGCGCAGTCTGGGTATGGTCGCCTGACGATTTGAGATATCAGGGAGCCTGATTGTGAAAGTGGGGTATCTGGGGCCGCAGGGCACCTACACACAATCGGCAGTGATCAAGCACTTTGGCGCGGCAGCCGAGGCGTTGCCGCTGGCAACCATCGAAGACGTTTTTCGGCAGGTAGAAGCGGCTGATGTCGACTACGGCGTCGTGCCGATTGAAAACTCTACCGAAGGCACGGTCAATCATACACTCGACATGTTCATGGATTCGCCGCTGCGAATTTGCGGTGAAATTGAGCTGCCCATTCAACATTGTCTGCTCGGTACGCAGACATCGCTGGCCGCTGTCGAACGGGTAGTCGCGCATCCGCAGGCTCTGGCACAGTGTCGCAACTGGCTGCGCGACAACCTGCCGGCTGCGGAATTGCTTCCTGCTACGAGTAACGCTGAAGGCGCACGGCGCGCCGTCGGCGACAGCGCCACGGTGGCCATCGCCGGAGCCGGTGCGGCGGAAGTCTATGACCTGCAGGTCATTGTTGAGGGTATAGAAGATCGGCCGGACAATACCACGCGGTTTTTTGTGATTGGCGGTGATCAGCCTGATTCCACGGGTGACGACCGCACCTCATTGTTGCTGTCGACCAAGGACACTGAGGGCGCGGGTGCACTATATCGGTTGCTGGCGCCGCTGGCTGAAGACAATGTAAACATGACCCGGATCGAGTCGCGTCCGTCCCGCAAGCGCAAATGGCATTACGTGTTTTTTGTCGATATTGACGGCCATGTGAACGACGCAACCATTGCCCGCGCGCTGGGTCATCTGGAACAGAATGCCGGGCTGTTCCGGGTGCTGGGTTCCTACCCCAAGGCGGTGGTTTAACCGCTGCCGCCTATGGCTGAGCAAAACCCTTTTTTGCAGCTGGCCGCCGCCGGAATCGGCGGTCTGGCGCCGTATGAACCGGGTAAACCTGCGGCAACGCTGGAGCGCGAATACGGACTCACGAACGTGGTCAAGCTGGCCTCTAATGAGAACCCGCTCGGACCGTCGCCGCAGGTTCGCGCAGCACTTACCGGAGCGCTGCACGACCTGGAACGGTATCCTGATGGCGCCGCTTTCGCACTGCGCGACAAACTGGCCAGCCATTTGCAGGTGCACCCCGGACAACTGACGCTGGGCAACGGTTCCAATGATGTGCTGGTGCTGCTGGCCGAGACATTTCTATCCCCCGGTGTCAGCGCGGTCTATGACCAGTACGGTTTCGTTGTATACCGGCTGGCGGTGCAGGCCTGTGGCGCCGAAGCCCGGGTCGCGCCGGCCAACCCGGTCGGCCATGCGCAGCCGTTCGGCCATGATCTGGCTGCCATGCGCGAACAGGTAGATGACTCTACCCGCATGATATTTATTGCCAACCCGAACAACCCTACCGGCACCTGGCTGCAGCAGGATGCATTGCATGAATTCTTGCGCAGTCTGCCGGATCATATCGTGACGGTGCTGGATGAGGCCTACCTCGAATATGCGCGTCAGCCTGACGAGCAGAATACGCTGGACTGGCTTGCGGAATTCCCCGGGCTGGTGATTGTGAGAACCTTTTCGAAAGCTTATGGTCTGGCGGCGCTGCGCATCGGCTATGGCATCAGCTCGCCGGCAATTGCGGAGCTGCTGAATCGCGTGCGTCAGCCGTTCAATGTCAACAGTCTTGCGCAGTGTGCTGCGCTCGCAGCACTGGATGATCCTGACTGGATCGAGCAGGCTGTGACAGCCAACCGGCGCGGGATGCAGCAACTGGAAGCCGCGTTTGCTGAGCTGGGCCTGCGGTGGGTGCCCTCGCGGGGGAACTTCTTGCTGGTGGATATGGGTTCGGCCGACAATGCAGCCGCATGTAATGAACATCTGTTGCGCAGTGGAGTGATTGTGCGGCCGGTGGCCAACTACGGTTTGCCGGCATTCCTACGCATTACCGTGGGCACCGAGCAGGAAAATCAGCGCCTGCTAACAGCGCTGCGAGCATTTTCTGGAAGCTAGATGACGGATCAATCCATACAGGCAAAACCCGGCCGCCACCTGGGCGGCACCCTGCGGGTTCCGGGCGACAAGTCGATTTCGCATCGGGCGCTGATGCTCGGCGCACTGGCGGAAGGGCGCACCGCTATCAGCGGTTTTCTGGCTGGCGAAGATTGCCTCGCGACACTGGCGGCGTTGCGTGCGCTCGGGGTGGATATTGCCGTCGCGGCGGACGGCACCGTTACTGTTCATGGCGTCGGCCTGCATGGGCTGCAGGCATCTGCCGGGCCGCTCGATATGGGCAATTCCGGCACCGGGATGCGATTGCTGGCCGGTGTGCTGGCCGGACAGAATTTCACCAGTGTCCTGACCGGCGACGCATCGTTGCGCGCCCGCCCGATGGAGCGCATTGCCGTGCCGTTGCGTGCCATGGGGGCAGAATTGCAAAGCACTGACGGCTGTGCACCGCTCACCGTTCGCGGCGGCAATCTGACGGCGATCGAATACACCTGCCCGGTGGCCAGTGCCCAGGTGAAGTCCGCTGTGCTGCTTGCCGGATTGTATGCGCAAGGTCGCACCGTCGTGCATGAACCGGGCATCACCCGGGACCATACCGAGCGCATGCTGCGGACTTTTGGTGTGCCGGTGGATTCGGCGTCGGGAGCAGTGGCATTGCAGGGGCCGGCGCGACTGACAGCAACTGCGGTAGAGGTGCCGGGGGATTTGTCTTCTGCTGCGTTTGCGTTGGGTGCAGGTTGTTTGTCACAGCATGAAGCCATAGTGGTCGAGAATGTCGGTATCAACCCGACTCGCACCGGCGTACTGGACGTATTACGGCTCATGGGTGCTGAAATCGAAGTGCGTCAGCAGTCGAGTCTTGGCGACGAACCGGTGGCAACACTGGTGGCCAGACCGTCGCGCCTGCAGGGCGTGGTTGTGCCGCCGGAACTGGTGCCGCTGGCGATTGATGAAATGCCGTTAATTTTTGCGCTGGCAGCCTGTGCCGAGGGCGACACGGTTATATCCGGCGCGGATGAATTGCGGCACAAGGAAAGTGACCGGATTGCGCTGATGGTGCGTGGTCTGCAGGCGCTGGGGATCGCTGCCACGGAACGGCCCGATGGTGCAGTGATCACGGGCGGCAGACCTGCCGGTGGCACGGTGGAAAGCGCCGACGATCATCGCATCGCGATGGCGTTTGCCGTGCTTGGCAGTTGTGCAAGCGCACCGGTAACGATTCAGGACACGGCAAACATCGCCACTTCCTTTCCCGGTTTTGTCCCGCTGATGCAAACAGCCGGACTGCAGCTGCGGGCAGCAGGAGTCGCGGGTGACTGACATTCCGGTGATCGCCATTGACGGCCCGGGTGGCGCCGGCAAAGGCACGGTTGCGCAGCAGGTCGCCGAGCGGCTGGGATGGCATCTGCTGGACAGCGGGTCGCTGTATCGCATCACTGCGTATGCGGCCGAGCAGGCCGCGGTAAGCCTGGAGGACAGCAAGGCGGTCAGCGCGATTGCGCGAGATCTGGACGTGCGGTTCACCGACGGTGCCGCCGGGGTGCGGGTATTGCTGGCCGGCAAGGACATCACCGATGCCATTCGGAGCGAGGAGGCAGGACGCTCAGCATCAATAGTGGCGCGGGATCCGGAGGTTCGGGAGGCCCTGATTGAGCGCCAGCGGGCGTTTGCTGAGCCGCCCGGGCTGGTTGCTGACGGGCGCGACATGGGGTCAGTGGTTTTTTGCGATGCAAAACTGAAAATCTTTCTTACTGCAAGTGTCGAGGAGCGCGCCCGGAGGCGCTATAAGCAGTTGAAAGACAAGGGAATGGATGTTAGTCTGCCCGCCCTTTCGAGGGACATGGCAGAGCGCGACCGGCGGGATTCTGAACGCGCGGTCGCACCGCTCAGGGCAACACAGGACGCCCGGGTGCTCGATACCACGGAACTCGATGTGCAGGCGGTGACAGAACAGGTCATTGCATGGGCAGCAGACGTTTATTCGCTCTGAGTCGGTCGGCTCAGGCGCTTAAGCGAGCAGGGAACAGGCTCCGGGCGGCAGTTGCCGTGCCGGTTTTTTATTGCAACAAAAGGTTTGAAGCGCAGTTCAATCAGCAATTTGCGCCACAGCCGAACAACAGGTCCGCAGTGTGCGGTTTAATTAATGTCTGAAAATTTTGCAGAGCTGTTTGAGCAAAGTCTTGC
>CAYGKB010000115.1:0-6430 GCA_964350425.1 uncultured Chromatiaceae bacterium
GTTCGCGATGCGCGTTCAGCAATATTTCTGCCGCGGGTGCTTCGAAAGCGACCCGGCCCTTGGTGCCCAGCACTGTGTCGCCGAGATGGATACCCCGGCCGATGGCGTATTCGCCGCCGATGTTTTCCAGTTTTTCGATCAGGTCGACCACGGCCATGGGTTTGCCATCGAGTGCGACCGGTACGCCTTGTTCAAAACTGACGGTGAGGTGTTTTTCCGGCAGGCCTTTTTCAAAGGCGCCCGCGGACAACACCCATGCCGATTCGGGAATGGTGTTTTGCGAGGTCAGGGTTTCGCTGCCGCCGATGGACACGCCCCACATACCCCGGTTGATGGAATACTCGCCGCCGGAAGGGGGCAGCGGGTAGTTGTTGTCCCTGAGATATTTGATTTGCTGATCCCGCTGAAAGGCCTGGTCACGCACCGGCGCCAGCACTTCCAGTGCCGGGTTGACGGTGCGCAGGGCCACTTCAAAGCGCACCTGATCGTTACCCGCTGCGGTGCAGCCGTGAGCCACCGTGGTGGAACCCCGTTCGCTGGCCAGTTCCGCCAGCAGCGTGGCCTGAATGCCGCGTTCGGCACCCACGCACAACGGATACAGGTTGCCGCGCCGGGCATTGGCGGCGATCAGGTACTTCAGTACCCGGTCGAAAAAAATCTGCCGAGCTTCAACCAGCACATGTTCCTGCGCGCCCAGCGCCATGGCCCGTTCTTCCAGGCTCGCGGCAGCGGCCGCGTTCAGCCCACCGGTGTTAATGCATACCGTAACCACCGGGCGGTTGTAGGTTTCTTTCAGCCACGGCACGCAAAACGACGTGTCCAGTCCGCCGGAGTAGGCCAGGATAATGGGTGAAGTGTCACTCATGCTGTTGTCTCTGTGTTAAATCAGTCCATCAGGGAACGCAGTTTGCTGAGCAATTGCTTCTGCTCGGTTGCGTTCCGCGTCGCTACAAAAATTGTGTCATCGCCGGAAATCGTGCCGACGATTTCGTTCCAGTTACTGCGGTCCAGTTCCAGTGCGACGCGTGCCGCGGCGCCGGTTGCCGTGTGTATCACCGTCAGGTTGGCACCCGCGGTCTGGGCATCCCGCACAAAGCCTTCCGGCAGGCCCGCATCGGTCAACTGTGTCTGCGCCTGCAGTTGTGCATAGCCGTCACCGATCTTGGCAATGCCCAGCTCACGCAGGTCGCGGCTGACACTCGACTGCGTTGCCTCCACGCCTTTGGCCTGCAGCAGGCTGACAAAATCAGACTGCCGGGCAACGGGCCGGCTCTCGAGAATCTCGAGGATGGCCTCACGGCGGCGGGCCCGTATATCAGGTGCGGTGGGCATGGCTGGCCTGCATATCTATGCGCATAAATTAAACAGTTTGCGCATCATACGCAGTATTTATGCTGAGTCAAGCGACTAAAGTCACATATATGCGCATAATTTGGTTGCTAGTCGGACTGCGCACTGCGCGAAAAGCTGCTGCTTAAGCCCAGCTCTGCCAGGCGCGCGCCGTCCCACTGATCGAACCAGACTTCGATCAGGCGGAAAGCAATGGAATTTACCGGTGGCAGTTGCACCGCACCGGCGGCCAGTTGTTCGCGGGTGAACCAGCCGGCTTCGGCGAGTTCCTGATCGTTCAGGTTGATGGCGACGGATTCCGCTGCGCCGTGAAAGCCCACCATCATCGCGCCGGGAAAGGGCCACGGTTGTGAACCCAGGTAGTTTACTGCACCGACTTTAATATCAGTCTCTTCAGCCACTTCGCGGCGCACAGCATCTTCCATGGATTCACCGGGTTCGACAAAGCCGGCAAGCGTAGAAAAGCGACCCTCCGGCCAGCGTGCCTGTCGTCCGAGCAAACAACGCTCGCCGTCCGTGACCAGCACAATAATGGCCGGGTCAACTCGCGGAAAGCAGCGGTGCCCGCAATCACTGTTGCCGCAGACCATCACGAAGCCACCGTCTGCGGGCCGGTTTTCAGCGCCGCACAAGCCGCAATACAAATGCCGCTGCTGCCACTCGACCATGCCCTTGGCATAAGCGAGCAGAGCGCCGTCGTCTGCAGAGGTCAGTGCCAGCAGCCTGCCATGATTGTCGAACTGGTTTTCATCCGGCCCGGTGTCCGGTGCCGCCGCATCCACCGCAATCGCAAACAGGTGCCGCTCGGCGAGCGTACCGAGATAAATCGCCAGGTCATTGCGCCAGCCGTCGCCGAGAGCCGCGCGTGTCAGCAGCACCGGGTTGTCATCGTCGCCGATCATGCAGCGAGATTGCCAGACCGCGACGAAGCGCGTCTGCTCATGCAGCAGCGTGGCTTGCAGTGCGGCAGGGTCATTGCGCAGCGCTGCATTGCGTGCGACGGGTCCGGCTGAAAAAAACGTTTTGATCGGCGCTTACTCCGCGGCCTTGAGTTCACAAAAAGGACATCGCCGGTAGTCTAGTGCGTATCGGTCCTGCACATAAATACCGTCGCAGCTGGCACACGACGCAAAATACAGTTCCTGTTCGATGGCCAGTGCCCGGTAGAGGTTCCACGCCTTTTCAAAACACAGCTGCGGTTCGGGGTGCAGCGCCAGGTAGGCTTCAAAGGCCGCGCAGAATTTTTCACCGAGTTGCAGATTGTCGAGCCGGGCGCGGTGCGCATGACCGTCCGCCAGCCCCGGTAGCACCACCCCGGCATTGACCATGAAGCAGCCCAGCAGGGTGGCCTCGGATTGCTGCTGACTGGAAGCTACGTAGCACGCTATCTGGCGCGGGGTCTTGCCGCGGCGGCGTTTAACGGTATTGCCCTGTTCGTTCTTGAAGTAAGTGCCGTAAATTTTGCGAATGCGGTCTTCCGAGAAGCCGGTGCAGCGGCGGATGGTGCCGGTGCGGGCTTCGTGTCCGATCATGCGGACGGCCAGGTTGAATTTTGCCATTTCGGCGGCGTAGCGGTTGTCGGTGATGCGCATGGTCAGGCTTCCTCCTGCTGGATGGTGGGGGTGCCGCGCGTTTCCGGCCGGTCCCCCGCGAAATGGCCTCCAAGGGCCAAAAATAGCTTATTTTTACCTTTTATGGTCATTTTCGACCATATATAGTATTTTCTCCGTATCAGGATGGGAGTTCCAAATGTCACCTTTACACCCTGAAAGCCTGCCGGGCCGGGAACTGGCCGGTGAAATTACCGCCATAAACCGCAGTTTTCTTGCTCTGCTGACCGACCCGGCGGTGGCCGGCCAGGCATCTTTATGCGGGCTCAATGCCGGGGTGCTGACCCGGCTGCGGCAGCTGGATCCTGCGCAACTGGATGCTTTGGCGCAGGCGCCGGTGTTGCTGGCCGGTTTCGGCCTGCTGCCCGGAGCCACCCGCGCCGCAATACCCCCGGATTGTCAGGTCGCCGACAGCGGCGTGCCGCGCCAGTGGAGTAATCAGGCGCTGCAATTTGCCAATCGGCTGCTGACCTCACTGTGGCATTACAGTCGCCAGGCCGATGGGATTACTGAATTCTGTATCGGTCTGGATAATGCTGCGGCGGCCTGGCTGGCCGGATTGAGTTTTGTGGAATTGTGCGAGCGTGCCGACGCTGTCTGCGCCAGTCTGCAGGCGCGCCATGCGGGTCACCCGGGTTGCTGGCCCGATCTGGTCGCGAGCGCCCGTGCCGCGCAGCCGGCCAGGCTGGCGGCGGCGCAACTCAGCCTGATTCCGCTGACCGTCGCGGCGAACTGCTCCGGTAAAGTCTGAGCGTCGGGAGTCTGCCAGCCTGACCGTCTTCCGGCAGGCGCGCTGCCGGTGGTTGGTTTGTGCCCGGATGCCATGCACAATCGCCGTCTTATGCAAGCGCTGTCCATCCGCAATCTGACCAAAACCTATGCCAATGGCGTGCAGGCGCTGCGCGGTATCGATCTGGATGTGGCCGAGGGCGATTTTTTTGCCCTGCTCGGCCCCAACGGGGCCGGGAAAAGCACCGCGATTGGTATTGTCACGTCGCTGGTCAACAAGACCAGCGGCAGCGTAAAAATTTTTGGTCACGACATCGAGACCGACCTGGAACAGGCCAAGGCCTGTCTCGGTGTGGTGCCGCAGGAAATCAATCTGAATCAGTGGGACACAGTCTACAACTGCGTCTACAACCCGGCCGGCTTCTACGGCCTGAGCGCGCAGCGCTCCCGTGAACGCACCGAAACCTGCCTGCGTGAACTGCAGCTGTGGGAGCGGCGCAAGGAAACCGCACGTAATTTGTCCGGCGGCATGAAACGGCGCCTGATGATTGCGCGGGCGCTGGTGCACGAACCGCGTCTGCTGATTCTTGACGAGCCCACGGCCGGCGTGGATATCGAAATCCGTCGTTCCATGTGGGAATTTCTGCGCCGGATTAACGAACAGGGCACCACTATTATTCTCACCACGCACTATCTGGAAGAGGCGGAAAATCTGTGCCGCCATGTCGGCATTATCGATGCCGGCAGTATTGTCGAGAACGATCGCATGTCGGCGGTGCTGCGCAAGCTGCACCAGGAAGTTTTCGTGCTCAACCTCGCCGCTGCCGTGCCGCCGGATCTGCAGCTCAATGGTTTTAATCCGGTGGTGCTTACCGAGCATGAAATCGAGGTGGAAATGCACAAGGACAGCAACCTGAACCGGTTGTTTGAGGCGTTGTCGGCCGCCGGTGTGCAGGTTACCAGTATGCGCAACAAGACCAACCGTCTGGAAGAACTGTTTATGCGGCTGGTGGAACGGCGTGACCGGGAACGTACCCGTGAGGTCGCTGAACCGGAGCAGCAGCTCTGATGGATGCCCGCGGACAGGTGCGTGCCCTGGCGGTGGTCGCGCGCAAGGAAACCGTGCGTATCCTGCGTATCTGGATTCAGACCATTGTGCCGCCCGTCATCACCATGACGTTGTACTTTGTGATTTTCGGCAATTTAATAGGCCGGCGTATCGGCGAGATGGGCGGCTTCGATTACATGCAGTACATGGCGCCCGGGTTGATCATGATGTCGGTGATATCCAATTCCTATGGCAACGTGGTGTCGTCATTTTTTGGTGCCAAATTTCAGGGTCACCTGCAGGAAATGATCGTCGCGCCCATGCACACCTGGGTGATCATCGCCGGGCACGTGGTCGGCGGGGTGGTTCGTGGGCTGTCCGTAGGCGCCGTGGTTACGGTGGTGGCGCTGTTTTTTACCCGGATCGAGGTGCAGAACCCGGCCATTGCCATCAGTATCCTGGTGCTGACGTCGGTGGTGTTTTCACTGGGCGGCATGATCAATGCCATTTTTGCCAGCAAGTTCGATGACATCTCCATTATCCCGACCTTTGTGCTGGGTCCGCTGACCTATCTGGGTGGTGTGTTCTATACGACTTCGCTGCTGCCGGACTTCTGGGCCAGGGTGTCGGCGTTTAATCCCATTCTCTATATGGTGAACGGTTTCCGTTACGGCGTGCTGGGCGTCTCCGACATTGACATCGGCATGGCTTACGTCGTGATTACGGTATTTCTCGTGCTGGCGTTTGCTGCCTGCTACTACATGATCTCGCGCGGTATCGGTATCCGCGAATAGTGTGGCCTGAAGGTCTTTCTCATGTGCGGTCGCTTTGCGTTTTTTTCACCGGCGGAAGCAATCCATGCGGCGTTTGGCATGGGCCTGCCAGGTGAATTCAAGGCTCGCTACAACATTGCGCCTTCACAAAGCGTGCATGCGATTGTCCATGACAATGCCGGCACGCCGGTCTGGACATCATTACGCTGGGGCCTGGTGCCTTCGTGGGCCAAAGACCCGGCGGTCGGTAACCGCATGATCAATGCACGGGTTGAAACGGTCGCCGAGAAGCCGGCTTATCGGGCCGCGTTCAGGCGGCGTCGCTGCCTGATTCCGGCGAGCGGCTTTTACGAATGGCAAAGCAGCGGTGAGCGTGGCAAGACGCCATGGTTCATCAGCCGCGCCGACGGTCTGCCGCTGGCCATGGCCGGCATCTGGGAGCACCGTGAACGCAAGCCCGGGGAAACAGATGATGTCCCGGCTGAACTTTTCACCTGCAGTATTCTGACCACCGCGGCCAATGATTTCATGCAGCCGTTACATCACCGTATGCCGGTAATGCTCGACCGGAGCGAATTTGCGGACTGGCTGGATGCGGATGCCGGCGTGTCCGGGCTGCAGGCGCAACTTGCCGCGACAAAGCCTTTGCAGCTGCAGGCCTGGGCGGTTAGCCGCGCAGTTAATAGTCCGCGCAATGACAAGCCGGAACTGGTCGCAACACTGGACAGCAACGGCAGTTAGTCTGACGCGTTGTCAGAGCGCGGCATGACGGCGACCACCAGCGCCTGCATGCCGGCATGCACACCGAGCGCCGCGCCGATTTCTGTCTGCCATGCGCACACTGCATCATCAATGCCTGCCTGCAGCCGCGTGCTCAGCAATGCCGCGTCATCTGCTTCGGTGTGACCGTGCGCAATGGC
>CAYGKB010000116.1:0-6336 GCA_964350425.1 uncultured Chromatiaceae bacterium
ATGTCAGCGGTGTAATGAGCGCCGACCCGAATCGCGTGCCCGAAGCCGCCGTTATCCCGGAGCTGACCTACAACGAAGCCATGGAGCTGGCGTATTTCGGCGCCAAGGTAATCCATCCGCAGACCATGTCGCCGGCCGTCCAGCACGGTATTCCGATTTATATAAAGAATACTTTCCGCCCGGATGACACCGGCTCGATGATCAGCTCCACCGCCAATGCCGGGCCGACCATCAAGGGTATTACCACGGTGCAGAACGTAGCCCTGGTTAACCTTGAAGGCACCGGGATGATCGGCGTGCCAGGCACCGCTGACCGGTTGTTCGGCGCACTGCGCACTGCGGGCATTTCGGTAATCCTGATTTCGCAGGCAAGCTCGGAACATTCCATCTGTTTTGCTGTACCCGGCGACATGGCCGGTCCGGTAGATGCCGTTGTGCGCCGCGCTTTCGCGGTCGAACTTGAGCAGAATCAGATTCAGAGCGTGGATATCCGACCCGACTGCAGCATTATTGCCGTGGTCGGAGACGGCATGGCCGGTGTGCCAGGTATTGCCTCGCGTTTTTTCAGTACGCTGGCAAATGCCGGTATCAATATTCGCGCCATTGCCCAGGGCTCATCGGAACGCAATATTTCGGCGGTGATCAGCGCCGACGTCGCGACCCGCGCACTGCGGGCGGCTCACGCCGGTTTCTATCTGTCCACCGAGACACTGTCAGTGGGCCTGATCGGCCCGGGCAATGTTGGCTCGACACTGCTCGCGCAGATGGCCGCGCAAATCGGACACCTGAAAAAAGACTTCAACCTGGATTTCCGCGTACGTGGCATCGCGACCTCCAGCCGCATGTTGCTGGCCGAACGCAGCGTTGATCTGGACAATTGGCGAAACGAACTGGAACAGCACGGTGAAGCCCTCGACTGGGACAGATTCGAAACGCATGTCAACGCGGAACATCTGCCCCACAAGGTCATGGTGGACTGCACTGCCAGCGATGCCATTGCGGCACGCTACGCCGACTGGTTTGAAGCCGGTATGCATGTGGTTACCGCTAACAAGAAGGCGCAGAGCGGACCGCTTGCATACTACGAGCAATTGCGCTCCAGCCGCCGCGCCGGCAACGCACATTTTCTTTACGAAAGCAGTTGCGGTGCGGGACTGCCGGTAATCCACACGCTGCGGGATCTCAAGGAAACCGGCGATGAGATTCTTGGCATCGAAGGCATATTCTCCGGGACTCTGGCGTATCTGTTTAATGTGTTCGACGGCAGCAAGACGTTTTCCGCTATCGTGCGGGAAGCCCGCGACAACGGCTATACGGAACCGGATCCGCGCGATGATTTATCGGGCATGGATGTCGCGCGCAAACTCATTATTCTGGCGCGCGAACTGGGTATGCAGCTTGAGCTGGCGGACATCGAAATTGAAAGCCTGGTGCCCGCCGAACTCGAAAGTGGCAGCATTGAGGAATTCCTGGACCAGTTGAATTCATACGACGATGCCATGTTGCAGCGCTATCTGGCCGCTACCGAAGCAGGGCAGGTTCTGCGTTATGTCGGCAGCCTGTCCAAAGACGGTCAAGCTGCCGTGCGTCTCGAGGCATTGCCCGCGGATCATTCGTTTGCACATATAAACCTGACCGACAACATAGTCCGCTTTGTCTCGGCTCGCTACAGTGACAATCCGCTGGTCGTGCAGGGACCCGGTGCCGGCCCGGATGTGACAGCGGCCGGTGTGTTTGCGGATTTGTTGCGGCTGGCGCGCTATCTGGGCGCGCGAGGCTGAGCATGCAATTTGTCAGCACACGCGGCGGGCAACCGGTAGCGCTGGAACAGGCCATCATGGCTGGTACGGCGCCTGATGGCGGTCTGTATGTGCCGACCGAGCTGCCGGCATTCAAGGCCGGAGAACTGCCGGTCAATGCGCCTATTAACGAGTTTGCCGCAAAGTTGCTGCAACCATTCTTTGCCGGGTCGACACTGGAAGCAGAACTCGACAGTATCTGCGCAGAAGCCTTCAATTTTCCGGCGCCACTGCGCGGTGTGCAAAATGCCCCTGACGCGCTGTCGGTACTGGAACTGTTTCACGGCCCGACTGCTGCCTTCAAGGATTTCGGTGCGCGCTTTCTGGCCACCACCATGTCACGCATTATTCAGCAGCGCGCGCCACAGCCCGATGCGGCCCCGGCGACGATTGTGGTTGCAACCTCCGGTGACACCGGCGGCGCGGTCGCCGCGGCATTTCATCGGCAGCCTGGCACCCGCGTGGTAGTGCTGTTTCCCGATGGCCGGGTCTCGCCGCGTCAGCAACACCAGCTGACCTGCTGGGGCGACAATATTATTTCGCTGGCGGTGCAGGGTGAGTTCGACGATTGTCAGCGGATTGCCAAAGAACTGTTTGCCGATGCGGACATCAGTGCGCGCTTCAACCTGTGCTCGGCCAACAGCATCAATGTCGGCCGGCTGTTGCCACAGTCTGTGTACTACGCCAAGACCAGCACCGACCTGGAACATGAACGCGGCGAGGGCGGCCGCTATATTGTGCCGACGGGCAACCTCGGTAACGCTTTCGCCTGTGCCTGGGCCAAGAGCATGGGCATGCCGGTGGAAGAACTGGTGCTGGCGACCAATGCCAACACCACCATCCCGGACTACCTGGACAGCGGCGAGTGGACGCCGCGCAGCAGTGTTGCAACGCTGGCTTCGGCCATGGACGTCGGCAATCCAAGCAACATGGAACGGCTGCGCAACCTGTGGGGTGAAGCCGCCGAACTGCGCTCCAGAGTGCGCGCGTTCTCAGTAAACGACGCGCAGATTCGTGCCCAGATTGTGGCCGAATTCGAACGGCAGGGTATCGCCTGGTGCCCGCACACGGCCACCGGTTTTCATGTCTACCGGCAACAACTTGATGATGCGGATCGGCGCGGCCGCCACTGGGTCATTGTCGCCACAGCACACGCAGCCAAGTTTGACGAAATTGTCGAGCCGCTCATCGGCGCGCAGGTTGCGGTTCCGGACGAGCTGGCAAAGTTGCTGGAGTGGCCGGCGCAATTTGAAACCATTGAGGCAGACGCGGCGCAGGTCGTCGCGAGGCTCTGAAGCAGTCACGTCATGCCGGCCATTTCGCTGACAAGTGTCCTGTCCGGCCTGCTGATACTGCTGCTCGTTGCGCTGGCGTGGCTGATCTGGCGCCGCCGCCGGCAACTCCCGGAAGCCCGTTTGCGCCGCAACTGCAGCGATCTGATGAGTCAGATCCTGATCCCGACCGGCAAAGACGGCGAGGAAGCCGAGATCCATCTCGAATATGCACTGCTGTGTCCGCGCGGCATTGTGGTGCTGAATCTCAAGCACATCCGGGGCAATGTATTCGGCAGCGACACCATGCAGGAGTGGGCCGTATTGACCGGCAAATCCCGTTTCGGCTTCCCCAATCCGCAGGACGGCCTGTATGACCGGGTAGCCGCCGTGACAGCGCTGCTGCCGGATGGCATTCCGGTGCACGGCTATATCGCTTTCGGCAAGCAGGCGCTGTTCACCAAGGGCGTCCCATCACACGTTGTCATGTTCGATGAACTGATTGCCGAGCTGGCAAAAGAAGCGGCGCAAGCGGTACCGAGCACCTACCACTCAGCCTGGGAACAGCTGCGCAACGCTGCGCGCAACGCGATTTAAGCGCGCCGTCAGCCCCGCGCGATGCGCGCGAGCGGACAATGCTACAAGCTGAAGAGTCGCTCCGTATTCGCCGTAGCCGCTGCGGCAACCTCTGCCGCCTCGCGACCCATCAGGCGCGCGACGGCTCGCAGGACATGGGGCAACACACGCGGTTCGTTGCGCCGGGCGGGCATTTTTTCCGGCAGGTCGCGCGGCACCAGGTAGGGAGCATCGGTTTCCAGCAGCAAGCGGTCCAGCGGCAGATGCGGCACAGCAGCCTGCAAATCGTGCCCGCGTCGTTCATCACACACCCAGCCGGTGATGCCGATATACAAACCCATGTCGAGGTATTCCTGCATTTCAGCGCGCGTGCCGGTAAAACAGTGCGCAACCCCACCACTTAGCTGCGGCAGGTAAGCAGCCAGAATTTCCACAAAATCATCATGGGCATCCCGCTGATGCAGAAACACCGGTTTCCGGCAGGCCGTCGCCAATTCAAGCTGCGCGGCAAAGGACTGTTTTTGCGTCGCCCGCGGCGAATAGTTGCGGAAATAATCAAGCCCGCATTCGCCGACAGCAACCACGTCGGGGCGTTCCAGCAGGCTTGCCAGCAGCGGCCCGGTATCGCTGGTGTATTCCGTCGCGTGGTGCGGGTGAACACCCGCGGTGGCATACAGGACGCCCGGGTAAGCGGCGGCCAGATCGGCTGCCTGACGACTGCCCTGCGCAGAGGCACCCGTGACCAGCATGCGTTCCACACCGACCGCCCGAGCCTGACTGATCACCGCATCGCGATCGGGGTCGAAACTGTCGTGAGTAAGGTTCGCACCAATATCGATTAAATGCTGCATGTCGATATACTGTAAGCCGTCCTGCCCGGGAAAAAGTGCGCGCAAGCTTAGCGATGGACCTGCAGCAACTCAACCAGCATTCTGGCGCTAACAGCCATGCAGCGGATGCGCCGCAGTGGCAACTGCGCGTCAGCAAAAGGGCCCGCAATCTGCGTATCCAGGTATTTCCCAGCGGCGGAGTCGAAATCGTGGTGCCGGAACGGACCTCGCAAGCCACCATTGACCGCTTTGTTGGCGAGCACCGCGAATGGATTGCGCGCACCCAGCAAAGCTATCTGCTGCAGCGGGCCGGGGAAAAGCTGCTACCCGACGAAATTGATCTTGCCGCAGTGGGCGAGGCATTTAAGGTGCAGTATTTCGCCGCCGCGCGGCCGCGGGTTCGCGAGAACGGCGACAACCTGCTGGTGTTCGTGCCGGAGCAGTCGCCCGGGCACGTCTGGCCTGCACTGCAGGGCTGGCTCAAGCGCAAGGCACGGCGCCATCTCAGCGCCGCCACGACCCGGCTCTCGAACGAGACCGGGCTATACCCTGAAAGGCTGCAGGTCAGGCTGCAGCAGACCCGCTGGGGCAGCTGCTCGCCGAGCGGCACCGTAAGCCTGAACGCTGCCGTGGCGCTGCGCAGCCCGGCTGAACTGCGCTATGTCATCATTCATGAACTCTGCCACCTGCGCCACATGAACCACTCCAGACGCTACTGGAACCTGGTGGAGCGCTTTGAGCCGGACTACCGCCGCATTGACCGGCGTCTGTCCGCTGCCTGGGACAGCACGCCGTTATGGATCAGTAAAGCCATATAAAACAGAATCTTAAAAGTTTTTCCAAGAAATCTGTTTAGTCATGACGCGGCCTCACTACGCGGCAAGTTGCCGCAATACGTAGTGGAGGATGCCGCCGTTGTTGTAGTAGTCCCACTCTTTCGGCGTATCAATCCGCACCCGCGCCGTGAATTCCTTGCTGGAGCCGTCGGCTGCTGTCGCGACCACCTTGACCGTATCGGGCGTGCCGCCGAGCCCTTTGATGTCAAAGCTTTCGCTGCCGTTCAGGCCGAGTGACGCAGCCGATTCGCCGCTATTAAATTGCAGCGGCAACACGCCCATGCCCACCAGGTTGGAACGATGAATGCGTTCATAGGTTTCGGCAATGACTGCTTTTACGCCAAGCAGCAGAGTGCCCTTGGCAGCCCAGTCGCGTGATGAACCCGTGCCATATTCCTTGCCCGCCAGCACAACCAGCGGCGTGCCTTCAGCCTGATACTGCATCGAGGCGTCGTAAATAGTCATCTGCTCGCCGCCGGGCTGAAAACGGGTCCAGCCGCCCTCGGTACCGGGGGCGAGCTGATTGCGCAGCCGGATATTGGCAAAAGTGCCACGCATCATGACCTCGTGGTTGCCACGTCGCGAACCATAGGAATTGAAATCGCCTACGGCCACGCCCTGTTCCTGCAGGTACTTGCCGGCCGGGCTGTCGGGTGCGATCGAACCGGCAGGCGATATATGGTCGGTCGTGACCGAGTCGCCCAGCAGCGCCAGGCAGCGTGCGCCACTGATTTCACCGCGCGGTGCCGGCTCTTTTTCCATTCCGACAAAGTAGGGCGGGTTCTGTACGTAAGTGGAATTGTCATCCCACGCATAACTTTGTCCGGTAGGTGCCTCAATCTGATTCCAGTTTGAATCACCGGCAAAAACCTCAGCATAGGTTGACTGGAACATGTCACGGTCAATGTTCTGCTCAATCAGTTCGGCAATCTCTGCCTGCGACGGCCAGATGTCACGCAGGTAAACATCGTTGCCGGCCGGATCTTTACCGATGGGCTCATTGACAATGTCACAGTTCATGGTA
>CAYGKB010000117.1:0-6317 GCA_964350425.1 uncultured Chromatiaceae bacterium
ACTTTAGCAAGCGATACAACCGCGCCCAGCAGCACCGCTCTGCAAGTCTACGACAGCCAGACCAAGGCTTGGCTGGATTACGACGGCACCAGCAACCTTGCCATCCCCGCCGGTGAAAAACGCTACATTCGCACGGGCATTGTGCAAGATGCGACGCTGGAGATGGACCAAACGCAGACGCCTTGGCTACCCGAGACCTTTACCATCACCGCCGAAGCGGCCTACTCAAGCCTGACCGCAACCGGCGTCGGCAGCATCTACGACGACGGCAGCGAGGCTCAGGTCTTTGAAGGGAACAGCACCCAACCGACCGACGGGGCGGCAGACGATGATCGCCCGTTGCAAATCAACAATGTCTCCGTCTCTGAAGCCTCACCCTATATCGTCTTTGAGGTCTCGAGCACGGGAGGTAATGGGCGTGATATCAAGAGCTTACGCCTTGCCAACGGTACGACAGCGCCTGCGGCTACCATCGGCACAGATACCAGCAACGCCGGGGACGGTACCGCGCTGCAGGTCTACACCAACAACAGTTGGAACGATTATGCCCCCGGCAGCGTGGTTGCCCTGCAAAACGATTCAGGCGACGGCCTGCTTTATGTTCGCACCGCTATTGTTCAGGACGACATCTTAGAGACCGACGTCAGCGTTTCGCCTTCCCTGCCCGAGACCTTTACGCTGACCGCGACGCCGGTGGCTGGCTCGGCGGTTGTGGGGATCGGTAGCATCTATGACGACGGCAGCAACGATACGGTGTTCGCAGCCAACGCCACCAGCGCCACAACGGGCATCGCGGACGATGACCGTGACATCGCGATCAATAACGTCGGTGTATCTGAAGCATCGCCCTATATCGTCTTTGAGGTCACAGGCGACGCGGGGCGCGTTATTCAGGGGCTAGCGCTAGGTGACGACACCACAGGCGCCAACACCGCAACCACGGACACCAGCAATACGACCAGCGATTTGGTCAAGCCGGACACAAGCGATCTGCAAGTTTGGAACGGCACGGCCTGGGCGAACTTTGACGGCACCTCGACGGTGGCTATCCCAGCTGGCGGCACATTGTATGTGCGAACCGGTATCAAAAACGACAGCCCGCCAGTTTTCGAGGGCCCCGAGACCTTTACGCTGACGGCCACGCCGCTCGCTGGGCGCAAGGCGGTAGGTACTGGCACCATGTATGACGACGGCACCCAAGCCTTGGTGTTCAACGATCAGCCTCCTACGCAAACGCCGACCACCGCCATCGAAGATGATCGCGACCTAAGCGTCAACGATGTCACTGTGTCAGAGTCCTCGCCTTACATCGTGTTCAAGGTCTCTGGACCCGCTGGGCGTACGTTGAATAATTTGGCGCTCAGTTCGGACGGCGGCGCGGGCGATGCCACCTTGGGCAGCGATATCGGCAACTCGTTGGAATACTACGACGAGGCCAGCGGCACATGGCAAAGCTATACCGCCGAAACCGAAATTGATCTGCCTGACACCGGCAGCCTTTATCTGCGTACCAGCGTGACCAATGACGGTGACTATGAGGGACCGGAGGTCTTTACGCTGACTGTAACTTCCGTCGAGGGCACGCAAGCCTCGGGTCTGGGCACCATCACCGATGACGGAACCGAACCGACGTACTTTGGCGAGGACGACAAAGAGCCAACGCGCGGTGTTGCCGATCACGACTTGGCCATTGGCGATGAGACGGTCAACGAAAACGTGTCCCCTGCCTTCATCGTCTTTACCGTCACCAGTGGCGCCAGCACACGGGTCAGCCGTATCGTCGTCACCGAAGGCAGCGCGACCGCTGCCGTGGATTTCGGTGCGGACATTGAATTTAGCAACGACGGCAGCACCTGGCAGAGTTATGAAACCGGTACCGACGCCACCTTGAGCGATGAAGGTGACGGCACCGGCAAGCTCTATATCCGCATGGCGATCATCGACGATCAACGCAAGGAAGGCGCCGAGACCTTTAGCGTTTTAGTCACGAGCCAGAGCGAGAACGAGTCCGAGGCCCTGGGTACAATCCTAGACCTTGAAGACCAAGGTGGCGATCCGACGACATCAACCTGCCGCGTGGTCTCAGCCACCACGGCTGTCAATGCGCCCACGACGACTGTCGTGGTTTCTTTGCAATCGCGCGACACCAACGGTGGCATCATCAATGGTGGCGGCGAGACCGTCGGTTGGTCCAGCAATCCAACGACGACACTTTTGGAAACAAACGACAATGGCGACGGAAGCTATTACGCCTACTTTGAAATTCCGACCACCTACAGTTCCGTTGCATTCTCACCAACGCTTGGCGGTGATCCCGCCTGTGATGGCTTCTCAGTAGACCTCGAGCCGACAATCAGCATTCAGCAAGTTGTGGGTGTGCCGGTGAACGACTTCTCGCGACACTGCAAATTGGCTGAGTTCAGCTTCGTCGTGGAGAATACCGGCGCTGCGGATCTTTCTGAGTTGTCGATCCAAAACGACTTGTTTGAGACCTTTGGCATTCGCCTTGTCGCGGTCGATGATGTGCGCATCAGTACGCCGTCAACCGACCGAAACAAGGTCAATGTCGACAGCAGCGGCAATCTGCTGTTCGACGGCGATACGGATGTTGAGATTATCCAAACGCCCGACACCACTCGGTTGACAGCGAACGGCTTGCTGAAACCTGGCGAGTCCATGAGCCTGGAAATGGATGTCTGTTTTCGGACCTTCAGTAACTTTACATATCGCCCGACCTACGAGTTCGAAAACGTGATCTCGGTCATCGGCAAAGCCTTTGGTCTGCCCGCACAAGAGACCCAGTTAAGCTCTCGCGATACTCGGCTAGTCGAGCCAAGTGCCGAGCTGCAGTCGGGCCCAAGCGGCATTTCAACACAAACGGTAGACGCGGCCGCCGAAGAAGACTTGATCGTGACCATTGCGACCGCTGCCGATGCCGCGCCTGCAGAAGTCGACCCCACGGGTATCATCTTCAACGGCGTCACGTCAGAACCCGTCGCCGGAGCCATGGTGCAGCTTTGGACGGGTGGCACGCAGGTCCCCGAAAGCCACCTGATGCCCGGCCAGTACAACCAAACCACGGATGCCGATGGCAAGTACGGCTTTGATATCAACCCAGAATTCTATCCCAGCGCGACCGAATTCGAAATCCGCATTATTCCGCCCCCCGGCTTTACCGTCCCATCTGGAGCGCGCGGCGACGAGACCGTTGAAGGCGGTGTCGCCAACATCCCTACCGCGGATAGCGTGACCGATGGCATCTACTCTATCAACGGCGGCGATCCGAACCCTCCTGCTGCGGATGCAGACGGGCTCTATGCGCTGCGCATCTTGTGGGGCGCGGGCGACGCCCTGGTGATAAACAACCACATTCCGATTGATCCAACCGGCGATTCAGACAGCATCGTTATCACCAAAAAAGCGCTCACCACGAAAGCCGCTCTAGGCGATATCGTCGAATACGAAGTAACCGCGACCAACACCGGCGCGACCGCCATTTCTGGCTTTCGTATTACCGACAGACTGCCGCGCCAGTTGGCATACGTGCCCGGCTCATCAAAGGTTAGCCTGACCGACCCAACCTATAGCGTTGTGCAATCCGAGCCCGTGATTGACCAGTACAACGTTATGACTTGGAAGATCGAGGGCGGCCTGGGCGCGACCATCGGTGCCCTGTTGGCAGGCGGGAGCATGACGGTTCGTTATGCGGTGCAGGTCGTAGACACCGCCAGCATTGACAGCCTGACGAATATTGCCAGCATCACCACGACCTTAGGCGAAGTGGTTGGCAATACGGCGCGCGCTACGATAGGCCTGGGCGATCAGCCCTTCTTCGAATGCTCGTCGGTCGTAGGGCGGGTCTTTGACGACCGCAACGGCAATGGCGTCCAAGATGGGCCGCAAGATTATGTGCTGAGCAATGCCTCAGCTGGCACGTCCCAAGGCGGTGGCTTTTGGAGTTGGCTGTTGGGGCGCCCGAGCATGGCCCCCGCGCCTGCCAACCCCGATCTTGCCGATCCAAACAAGGCGCTGAACGAGCCCGGCCTTGCGGGCGTCAAACTGTTTACCGTCAACGGCACTTGGGTGACCACTGATGCGCACGGGCAGTTTAGCATTCCTTGTGCTGATATCCCCAAGTCAGCCTTTGGCACCAACTATGCTGTCAAAGTGCTGGAGCGGAGCTTGCCTGCGGGCTATCGCGTTCGAGGCGGCAATCCGAAATTGGTCCGCTTGACCCGCGGCCTGTCTCAGCAACTCAGCATCGCCGTGTCCAAGCAGGAAGGCGCTTACGTAACGCCGGGAGCGGGCAATGCGCCGATGACCCTGTTCGGCGTTCCCATCACCGCCCCTGACGATGAGGTCGTTGGTGGCAGCATTGGGGGCAGCAATGGCGGCGCCAACGCCCGGTCCGGCCCTGTGTACCTCGGACTGGTCGATCTGCGCGCTGGCCTGCTGGAAAGCAACCTATCAAGCGTACAAAAGCCGTCCGATATCGGTGTGACGGGGCGTCTTGCGGTCTATTTGAAGGGCAAGATCCCCGGCAATGTACTGTTGACCTTGATGGCCGACACCGGCCTAGGCGATATCGACGGGCTGATTTCTGGTTTTGACGACAAAACCGCGCGCGCGATGCTCAAGCGCATCAACCCCGATGAATATTACCCTGTCTTCGGCGATAGTTCGTCGCTGTATGAAGACGCGCCGACCTCGGGCAAGCTTTACGTCCGTCTTGAACGCGAGGCCTCGTCAATCACTTGGGGCAATACCCAGCTTGGCCTTGAGTACAGCCCGTTCATTGCCGATCACCAAACCATCTATGGCGGTCAGGTCTATTTGGAGTCCTCCGCGACCGCCAAGACAAGCGCGGGCGTGACCTCGCGCGGCGAGCCGGTTCAATCGTTGCGCGCTTACTATGCACCGCACCAAACCGGCCACACCAGCGAGCTGCTGCAAGGCACCAACGGTTCGATCTATTTCCTGCGCAACACCGACATCCAAATCGGTTCGGAATTGATAGAGCTGCAGGAACGCGACCCCATCACCGAGCGAATTTTGCGCAAGCAAACCATGGTTCGTGGCCGCGATTATGAGCTGAACTACATGGCCGGACGCCTCATATTGTCTGCGCCCCTGCCGTCTAGTGTGGTCGATCCCGCAACCGGCCTCCAGCGCGATCAAGTGATGTGGATTTCCTATTCCTATGCGCAGAACGATGTCTTGACCAAACAAGCGCTATATGGCGGCGAGGCCAGTGTCTGGCTGACCGACGGTGTGCAAGTTCGCGGTTATAGCCAGTCCAAGAACCAACAAGACGGCTCCTTGACCATTAGCGGTGCGGGCGTAACCCTTGCGCCCTACGATCAAACGCGCTTGTCGATCGACATCGCCTACAGCAAGAGCCACGGCGTCGAGCAGTTCCGCTCCCGCGATGGCGGCTATACCTGGGAATCCAATTTGCAATCCAGTAGCGAGCGGTTTGGCGCGCGCGGCTTCATGGCCAGCTATGACACCGCCTTTGGTGACTGGCTGGGAGGAAACGACTCAGGGCGACTATCTGCCTATTTCAACAGCTTCGAGGCTGGTTTCCGCGATGCTCAGCGCAACGTCGAGCGTGACCGCAAAGAATTTGGTGCCCAGCTTAGCGCTTCGATCAACCCGGAATGGTCGCTCAATTTGGGCCTCAGTGCCATCGACGAGGCCGAGCGTGAGCGCGATCGCGGTAGCCTGGATGCGGGCTTGAGTTACAAATTCTCCAAAGAGCTGACGACCGCCATGGGCATATCCCATTCTTGGTCCGGCGATGATGACAGCACCAGCCTCTACGGCAGCGTCACCTATGCCTTGGGCCGCGATATCTATGTCGGGCTGAACGGCGACATGGGACTTGAGCAGCAAGGCGATTATCACCTTGGCGCTGCGCTGGGCCTGCAGCTGAGCGATGATATTAGTTTGGAGTTGGGTTTTGCCGCTCCCAATGGCCGCTTTGGATTGACTTCAAGCCAAATTCAGCAAGCCAATGAAGATGGCAGCAATTATCTACGCTGGACAGGCCAAGACGGAGGCAGCCTTTATGGCCGCCATGGTGCCGCAGGCTTTGAAAACGGCCAAATCGTTCTCGGCAGCCGCAGCCAAATGGAAGACGGCAGCACTTTCTTTAGCGAGACCGCCTTCCACACCAAAGACGGCCGCGCCAGCGGCATCACCAATAGCTCGGGCTATAGCCTGGAGGTGTTCGATTCCATGTCGCTAGACCTGTCCTTGGAGTTCGGCGAGGTAGACGCCAAGCGGCGCGAGGCCGTCAGTGCGGCTGGGCTTTG
>CAYGKB010000118.1:0-6202 GCA_964350425.1 uncultured Chromatiaceae bacterium
TTTCTGTGCTGCGACCAGCGCAAGCCCAAGTGCAGTTCGCGGGAGGCGAGCCTGGCCTCGTGGGAATACCTGAAGCGCCGCCTAAAGGAACTGAACCTTACCGGTGCAGGCGGCATCTACCGCACCAAGGCCAACTGCCTGCAATTGTGCCTTGCCGGTCCGGTAGCACTGGTCTACCCGGAGGGCACCTGGTATCGCAATTGCACGCCCGAAGTGCTGGAGCGCATCATTCAGGAACACCTGATTAACGGCATGCCGGTCGCCGACTACCTGATCGCGACACATCCGCTACCCGGCAACACGCCATAAGCCCTGACTAGCGGCGACCCGCCCCTCTGCTTGCAGTTTTATGAGATGCGCACGCAGGGACAACTCTGCTACCGGCCAGACCTGGCGCGGCACATCGTCGTAGACCCATTCCAGCAGTTGCGCGACAGTTGCCTGGCCATTTGTGCCAAGCCGATCCAGCACGCGCGCTTCGCGCTGCCGGCGATGGCGCAGCAAACGTCGCAGTGCGCGTTGCGGATCCTGCAGCACGGCCCCGTGACCCGGCGCAATGCTGTGCAGTGGCAGTGCCTGCACTTTCTGCAGCGATGCCATGTACGCTGCCATGTCACCGTCCGGCGGCGGAATGACCACGGTCGAGCCCTGCATCACATGGTCGCCGGTGAACAGCATTCCTGCGGCTTCGAGCAAATAGCAGACATGATTGGATGCATGGCCCGGCGTATGCACCGCGCGCAGCCTTACACCATCAAGCTGCAGTAGTTCGCCATCGCCGGGTTGGTAGTCAGGCGTAAAGCCGGCGTCCTGCTGCGGCACCGGGGGCGGCGGCAGGCCGATTAGCCGGGCAGCCGTGTGCTCCGCCAGCATCGCTGCCGCCGGCGAATGATCACGATGCGTGTGGGTAACCACAATAGAACTGATATCGCCGCCCGTCGCGGCAAGGATGGCCTGCACGTGGGTCGCGGAATCCGGGCCGGGATCCAGCACGACGCTGCGTTGCTCGCCGAGCACATAGGTGTTGGTGCCGGGTCCGGTCATCGGCCCGCCGTTGGGTGCTACCAGGCGCAGCACATGATCCGCGATCGCAACCGGCACACCCGGGGTGAACTCAGACATGATCGGATTCGATTCCAAACAACCGTCACCTGGAAATACAAAAACCTAAAGAAAAGGCCGCCGGATTTTACCCCGGCGGCCGCAGATGGTGTCCGACGCCCCGCTAAAACCAGTGTCAGCGACCTGGTTATCCCGACAAGGAGATCGCTAAAGTACTGCAAGCAAGGCGCCAGACATCGTCAGGCAAGCGGCACGGATAAGGTCGGCACCTCATCCCCCGCTGTGAACTGTTCGAGCTGAAATAGCTGCGCGATTAACCCGAAACTGCCGTTTTTTGGCTATTTTGGCGGCGTTTCAGTTGAAGGGGCATTATAGCGAAGTGTGCCTGCCGCGTCTGCGCAAATTTCTAGCAACAAGCGCCGGATTGGCTCGGCGAGGCCTCGCCGGAGAAGTTGATTTTACGCATACTGCCGCTAAATTCGCCTAAATGGCGGCTAAAATCGCCAAAATAGTCAAAATGGCCTGCAAACCGGGATTGTTGCACCAAGCGGTAAGTATTGCCGCACACGGGTGTCTTGTGGCCGGTCGCAAAACAATAGTCCTGATCCAGCTCAAATTGCCCGGGGTGCCCGGGGAGACTGCCACGGTAGCTGAGCTGCAGCCCGTAGTCCTCGGCCGTGGATTCCGCTGCGACCAGCCGAAAGACACGCCAGGTGGCCGAACTGAAGCGGATCGGACCAATTTTATCGCTGACCTGCGGATCATCAATGCGTAGCGGCTCGTCGCTGACCAGGCGCGGCGGTGCCAGCCCTGCCGCATCGGCGAGCCGCAAAAAATCTTTCCAGTACAGGGCACCTGACAGGCATTCGCCGTAGAGCACCGGGTCTGCCGCCAACTCGGCGGGGATACGACGGTCGGCATAGACATCGGAGAAATACATCTCGCCACCGGGTTTCAGCAGCCGGCAAACGCTGTTGAAGACGGCCGCTTTGTCCACGGCCAGATTAATCACGCAGTTGGAAACAACCAAATCAAATGAGGCCTCGGCAAGATCCAGTTCATCCAGCCGCTCGATATTCCCCTGCAAAAATTCGACGTTGGACTCAGTGAAACCAAAGGCATCCGCATGATAACCACGCCAGGTATTGGCGACTTCAAGTTGCGCCGGCGTCATGTCGACACCCACAACGCTGCCTGACTCACCCACCAGGCTGGAAAGCAGAAATGCATCCCGGCCGGCGCCGCAACCCAGATCCAGAACACGCAGTCCTGCCAGTGCTTCGGGCAAAATCAGACCGCAGCCGTAGTAACGTTTTTGCACTTCCGGATGAATCAGTTGCAGAATGTCGGCCACCGGGCCGTCCGGCGCGGCGGAAGTGCAACATGCGGAAGTCTTGAGATCCGCTGAAGATTCCAGCGTCTCGCCATAGTACCGTTGAACTTCCTGATGGGTTCGGGATTCAATTTCCATTGTTGTAGTGGTGTGATCGTTCATGCTGCGCCTGTTATACCGAAATACCTGAAGCCCTTTGATGATATTTCCAGCAAACAGTTCGGTTTTGGTAATTTTCGGCAAACGACCGAGGGTCGGTGTCGGCAAACAGCGCATTGCCGCTGTCGCAGGCCCGGCCGCAGCCCTGCAACTGAGCGAACTGCTGCTGGCGGCCACGCTGGAGGATGCACAAGCCTGGCCAGGCCCGGTGGTGTTTGCGCCCGCCGATGCGGCTGACTCCGCCTGGGCCGCCACGCTGCTGCCTGCCGCGCAGGTCATTCCGCAACAGGGCGGCAACCTGGGGGAGCGCATCAATTTTGTTGATCGCCAACTTCGCAAAGCGGGCGCTGCCCGCATCATCTATGTGGGCACCGACGCGCCGGGTCACACGCCGCAGACATATATGGCCGCGCGGCAGGCGCTGGACAGCAGCGATGTCGTATTGGTGCCTGCCCGCGACGGTGGCGTTACCTTGCTGGGTGCATGCAGGCCATGGCCTGAACTCGGCACCCTGCCATGGGAAACCGAACAGCTATACGCAGCGCTGCAACGAACCTGTGCAGCCGCAGGTTACCGCGTTAGTGCATTGCCGGCGTGCTACGACGTTGACTATCTGGCTGACCTGCTGGATGCCGCGCCGGCATTGCAACGCGATCAGCGGCCGACCCGCCGGGCGCTGGCCGACTGGCTGCAAGAGCAATTGAAAATCAGCATCATTATTCCGGTGCGGCGCGATGCCGACGCGCTGAATGAATTGCTGGCAGAGCTGGGCAAAAACCTGCGTGACGGTGACGAAATTCTGGTGGTGGCGCCGGAGCAGCATGACAATTGTGCTGCGGTCTGTCAGCGCCATAATGCCCGCCTGTTGCGACACGACAGCAGTCGGGGAGCGCGTCTGAATCACGGTGCAACGCTTGCCGTAAACCCTGCATTGTGGTTTCTGCATGCCGATGCCGCGCCACCCGCGAGCGCGCTGCAGGACATTTGCCATGCGCTGCAGAGCGGCGCCTGCGGCGGTTTTTTTCGCTTTCGGTTTCGCGGCGCGCGGACACTGACCAAAAGCCTGCTGGAAAGCTGCATCAACCTCCGCACCCGGCTGGGTATTCCCTATGCCGATCAGGGCCTGTTCATGACCCGGCGCGCGTTCGATGCTGCCGGCGGCTTTGCTGAACAAGCGCTGTTTGAAGAAGTTGCCCTGGTTCGGGCGCTGCGCGACAGCGGCCGGTTCTGGCGGCTGTCCGCTGCGCTCGGAGTATCACCGCGACGCTGGGAAAAGGACGGCTGGTGGCGGCGGACTCTGCACAACCGGCTGCTGGTGATGGGCTACTGGCTGGGCATTCCAAGCGACATACTGGCAAAATTTTACCGTCAGGCTGCACCGACAGCCGATCAGCAAAGTCACTAGTTATCAGTCACTGCATTTATGGTTAGCGCACAAAACAATAACGACTGGCTGCGGGCGCCGAATGGCGATGCGCGCGGCTACATTGATCCGCACGGATTGCAGGAGCTGTGGTTTCACACCGGCACTGCCTGCAACCTGGCATGCCCGTTCTGTCTGGAGGGGTCCAGGCCCGGAGACACACGGCTGGACAGAATCAAGCTGAAGGACGTGCAGGGTCTGATGCAGGAAGCGGTGGAACTCGGTGTGGAGCAGTTCTCATTCACCGGCGGCGAGCCTTTTATAGTCCGCGACTTTGTCAACATTCTGCGCTTTGCAGCGGCACTGAAGCCTTGCCTGGTGCTTACCAACGGCACCGATGCGTTACTAAAACGGCTGCATCAGGTTGCCACGCTGGCCGATACAGAATTTCCAATCAGTTTTCGCATCAGCGTCGACTGGCCGGATGAGCAGCGCCATGACGCAGGACGGGGCGAAGGCACATTCAGGCAGTCACTGCAGTCAATGGTCGAATTGCAGCGACTGGGATTCGGCGTATCGCTGGCCCGGCAAATGATGCCGGATGAAGACAGCGCCGCGGTTGATGCGCAGTTTCAGACTTTGCTGCAGGAGGCAGGTTTTGCCGGCGAAATTCGCATTGTCGCGTTTCCCGATTTCGCCACACCGGGTGCACATCCCGATGTACCGGTCGTGACTGAAGACTGCATGACCCGCTACCAGACCGAGGCAACCCGCCGTGCTTTTATGTGCGCTTTCAGCAAAATGGTGATCAAAACCGGCGGCCGCATGCGAGTCTATGCCTGCACGCTGGTAGACGATGACGAGCGCTACGATCAGGGCAGCAATCTACGTGCGGCGCTGGATCAGCGAGTCATGCTGGCGCACCACCGCTGCTACTCCTGCTTCGCCTACGGCTCTTCCTGCTCGGAACGATAACGACCGGCTCAGGCCGCCGGGCGGCGATTGCCTTCGCGGCGAATCGGAGCGCAGCGACTGAGCCGAGAAGGTAATGCGCCGGCCAGCGGCTAGCTGGCAGTCATTACGCCGGGAAGAAGTCGATCGGCTTGGTGGTAGTAACCGTGGCGACATCCTTGTCTTCGAAACGGAACAGCTTCACCCGCTGCACCAGCTTGCGCTCCAGGGCTGCATCGCCAAGTTCACTGGAAACCACCTCGCAATCGGTCACGGCGCCATTGGATGCGATTGTCAGCTTCAGCACCAGTTTGCCCTGCAGGGTCGGATCCTTGCGCAGCGCCCGATTGTAAAGGGCAAATATGGCGCCTTTGTTCTTTTCGAACACCAGCTCGATTTCCTCGCGGCTGCGTGACGGCGCACCGCCGCCCTTGACCACGCGCGGCCCGTCGGCGCCGATGCCGGCAACCGGGCTTGAAACCCGCGTTGTATCCCGTCCGGCAAGATCGCCGCCACCGGTATTGCGGCTCATGGCAGCAGTATTAATACCGCCACTGCCTTTGCCGGCCCGGGCAGCAATGACCGAGCGCTCGACGCGGGCGGCCGCGCCGGCAGCTTTGTTGAGCTGCTTGTCGCCCATGACATTACTGATGGCGCTGGTGTCACGCAGGTCTGCCAACTGCTCGGCAAACGGCAGCAAGCCGGCCTTGGCCGCGTTTTCGCGCGCCTTGGCCTGACGTTTTTCAACCACCGGTTCCGGTTTGGGTTGCTGCACCGTTTTCTGCGGCTGCTTTACCACTTCCTGCGGCTTCGGTTTCACCACCGGCGGCGGGGGCGGCTTGGGTTTGTCAATCAACAGTCGGGCAAAACGCTGCGGCACTTCTTCGACAGCTGCCGGATCAGGCTCGGGAATCGGCATGAACGGCATTACAAGCCCGAACACCACAGCAGCAATCAGGAACTGCTTTGCCAGTTTCTGGAAGCGATCGTCCTGCTCCTGCGCCATTTCCCATGGCAATTGAAAGGTACGATAAGTTGCAATCATCGTTATTACCCCGCGCTCGCCAGGACCGGAGAATCATCCGGTGCCGCCTGCATCACCGCCAGCGAAATGCGGCCGTAGTCCGCAGCCGTGCAACTGGCCATAACCTTCTTGAGCAGGTTGTAAGGCAATTCACGGTCGCCCATGATGGTGACTTCGCGGTCCGCAACGCTGGCGTTGTCATCCTTGAGCAAACGCTTTTCTGTCTGCAGACGCAGCGCATTCTCCAGGCCGGCGATTACCACGCCGTCCTGCTGCGCCACTTCTTCCATGGTTGCGACCGCTCTGCCCT
>CAYGKB010000119.1:0-6165 GCA_964350425.1 uncultured Chromatiaceae bacterium
CCGAGGTGCTGGACCACCTCAACAGTGCCGGCATCCCCTGGGGCGTGGTCACCAACAAAATGCGCTATCTGGCGCTGCCCATCATGGAACAGCTGGGATTGCTCGCCCATTGCCAAACCCTGGTAGGCGGCGATACCGCCGCCCGCAGTAAACCGCATCCCGATCCTATACTGCATGCTCTGACAGACTTGGGTATCGCGGCCGAACGCTCCATCTATGTCGGCGATGCGGAAAAAGATGTACTGGCCGGCCGCGCCGCAGGTGCGACAACCGTTGCCGCATCATGGGGCTATATTCCCCCCGGTCAGAAACCCCATCAGTGGAACGCAGACTATACAATTGACCGTCCGGCTGAGCTTTTAGTGTTAGCCGGCTAACAGGCGCAATGGATATTTAATGGATTTTTTTACCCAACTTGATCCGCAAACCCGGCAGTATCTCGCTTACGGCGCGGCAGCGCTCGGCGGTCTGCTGGTCGGCTGGCTGCTGCAGTACCTGATCGGCCGGGCCGCGCGCATGCGGTTGCAGGGCGAAATCGCCGTGCGCGAAGCACAGATCAGCAATGAGGCGGAACGAGCCGCCGAACGGGAAGCTGCCTTGCAGGCAGCGCAGCAAACCCTCGCCGGTGTATTCGGCGATCTGGCACGTGAAACGCTGGAACACAATAGCGCCAATTTCCTGCGTCTCGCCGGCCAGAAGTTCGATGCCGAACAGCAAAAAGCCAAGGCCGAACTCAGCCAGCGCGAAAAGGCTGTTGAATCGCTGGTTAAACCCATTCAGGAGGCACTGGATAAAACCCACAAGCAAATCGGCGAAATTGAAAAAACCCGCCGCGAAGCCTATGGCAATCTGACAGCGCAGCTTAGCGCTGTGCACTCCAGCCAGGAGAATTTACGCCTGGAAACCGGCAAGCTGGTTAATGCTTTGCGCAGCCCGAATGTGCGTGGCCAATGGGGCGAAATGACGCTGCGGCGACTGGCGGAACTGGCCGGCATGAAAGATCGTTGCGACTTTGACGTCCAGGTGCACATCAAAACGGCTGACGGGGACCCGAACATTCGCCCCGATATGGTAATCAACCTTCCGGAAGAAGGTCAGCTAGTAGTCGATGTCAAAACACCACTGGATGCCTATCTGCAGGCAGTATCGGAACCGGACGAAGACAAACGCAAGGCACTGCTGGATGCCCATGCACGCAGCATGAGCGACCACGTCAAAACACTCGCCAGTAAAGCGTATTTCGACCAGTTTAAGCAGAGTCCCGAGTTTGTAATTCTGTTCGTTCCGGGCGACCAGTTCCTGTCCGCCGCACTGGACGCCAGACCTGCACTGCTCGATGAAGCCCTGCGCAGCAAGGTACTGCTGGTGACCCCTACCAGCCTGGTAGCGCTGCTCAAAGTTGTGGCCTACGGATGGATGCAGTTCAAACTCGAAACCAATGCCGAGGAAATTCGCGATCTGGCCGTGCAAATGCACCAGCGCCTCGGCACCTTTGCCGGACACCTAGACAATGTCGGCAGAAAACTCGAGCAAAGCATCAAGGCCTACAATGACACCATCGGCTCGCTGGAAAGTCGCGTGTTACCGAATGTCCGCAATATTGAGGCACTGGGCGCCGATTCCGGCAAGACACTGACAAAGCCTAAATCCATTGACATCACCGCGCGCGAACTCAAGTTGATAGCCGACGACCTGAAGCCCGACCCGGCCGACAAATCCTCGGCGGACAAAGAAGACAGCGATGAAATTCGACCCAGCTAGTTACACACCGTCTGCAGACCTTCTTCACAATCGCATCATCATGATCACCGGCGCCGGGGACGGCATCGGTGCTGAAGCTGCCCGCACCTGCGCACGTTTTGGCGCCACGGTTATACTCGTGGGCCGCACCCAGAAAAAGCTCGAAGCGGTATACGATGCCATTGTGACGGACGGCAATCCGGAACCAAGCATCGCCGTAATTGATTTTGCCAAAGCCCAGGGCGATGACTATCAGGCCATTGCCGATGCGCTGACCGAGCAGTTCGGTCGCCTTGACGGATTGCTGCACAACGCCGGCATACTCGGCTATCTGGCCCCCATAGAGCATTACGAAGTCAGCAAATGGATGGAGGTCATGCACGTCAACCTGACGGCGCCCTATATTCTTACCCAGGCACTGCTGCCGTTGCTGCGCCGCTCGTCTGATCCATCGATTGTTTTTACCTCCAGCGGTGTGGGACGCACCGGACGTGCGTTGTGGGGCGCGTATGCGGTATCCAAGTTCGGCACCGAAGGGTTCATGCAGGTGCTCGCCGATGAACTCGACAACATACGGGTCAACTGCATTAACCCGGGCAAGACGCGCACTGCGATGCGCCGGGCGGCCTACCCGGCCGAGGATCCGGCCACACTAAAAACGGCTGCTGACATCATGCCGACCTATCTGTATTTGCTCGGGCCGGACGCTAAAGGTGTTACGGGTGAAAGCCTGGATTGCCAGTAGTCATTTAGTCTGATTGCTGGGTCAGGGCGGCAACTTCAGCTTCACTCAGGTCACGAAACTTGCCGGGTCGCAGGTCACGCGGCAGGGCCAGCGGCCCAAAGCTCACCCGCATCAAACGGCTCACTCTGCAACCAACGGCTTCAAACAGCCGCCTGACAATGCGATTGCGACCTTCGCTGACCGTGACCAGGCAGGTGTGATTGGTGCCTTTGCCCTCTTTGATGGCCAGCGTGTCGAAGCGCGCCATACCGTCATCGAGCTGCACGCCCTGGAGCAATTGCTCAACCTGCTCGTCCCCGAGTTCGCCCTGCACTCGGACCGAATATTCACGCATCAGGTCGCTCGAAGGGTGCATTAACTGATTGGCCAGTTCGCCATCGGTGGTAAGCAACAACAGACCGGTTGTCTGGAAATCCAGTCGCCCGACGCTGATCCAGCGAGAGCGCAACAATTTGGGTAACGCGTCGAACACCGTGCGCCGGCCCTGCGGATCCGCGCGTGAGCAGATCTCACCCGGTGGCTTGTGATACATGATGGTACGGTGCTTGCGCTCGTGGCGCGGCAGGCGCACAGGCTTGCCGTCAACGACTATGTTTTCCGTGCCGGACACCCGGCAACCCAGTTCAGCCCTGGCACCGTCGACTTCGATTCGCCCGTCCCGAATCCAGCCTTCAATCTGACGGCGTGAACCGAGACCGAGACCGGCCAGATATTTTTGCAGACGTTCTGCCATGACTTAGCGACCGCGATCGCGGCTGCTGGCCTCGTTCAGGATTGCTTCAAAGGCACCACCTGGGCGCGCTCGGCATTAAAATCGGTTTCCGGCTCGCGCTTGGAATTGGCCCTGGCATCGTCCAGCGAAGCCACATTACCTGCTTCAGGATCATCATCCGCCGCTGCCGAAACCAGTTTGTCGACCGATGCCGCGACGGCCAGCGCCGCTTCCAGCTCTGCGTCACTCACCTCTTCTTCAGCATCATCCGCGGTGTCAGACACCGAATTTTCCTGCTCCTCAGCGGCAATATTTTGCTCGTCTGGAGTTTCATCCTGCGAAACCTCATTTGCATCACCTGACGATGAGCCAGATTCGTCTGAGGACACTTCCTGAATCTCTTCCTCGGTCAGCTCCTGATCTGCCGTGCCGAGCTGCAGCTGCACACTGACCGGCTCCAGATCAGCCAGTTCAGCCAGCGGCGGCAGATCGTCGAGTTTTTTCAGGCCGAAATAATCAAGGAAAAAACGTGTGGTTCCGAACGTCGCTGGTTTGCCCGGCACATCGCGATGCCCGACCACTTTGATCCAGTCGCGCTCCAGCAAAGTGCGAATGATGTTGGTGCTGACAGCCACGCCACGAATTTCCTCGATGTCGCCGCGCGTTACCGGTTGCCGGTAGGCAATGATCGCCAGCGTCTCCATCAGGGCGCGGGTATAGCGCGGCGGGCGCTCTTCCCATAGCTTGCCCAGCCATTGCCCCATGCTTTCGCGAACCTGGATGCGGAAACCGCTTGCCACTTCACGAATCTCAATACCGCGATTAGCGTACTCATCCTGCAGGGTCGCGAGCACATCACGGATTTCTTTTTTCTCCGGCCCGTCATTGTCACCGAACAATGCCTTGAGCTGGTCGATGGACAACGGCCCACCCGCCGCAAGCAAGGCCGATTCCACAATATTCCTGAGTTGTTGCTCATCCATGTTTGCTTCCCCCGCTATCCCTGCGTGTTATCGACGCCGTCCGCTTCCGCGGTTTCCTCCGGCTCGTCAAAATCTGAATTCAGGTTGTCCGGCAGGCCTTCCATACTGGTAGCCGCGCGCACGTGAATGGGCGAATAGGCTTCGCCCTGAGCCAGCTCGATCAGTGATTCTTTCAGCAACTCAAGCAACGACAGGAACGTCACGGTCACGCCCATGCGGCCTTCCTGCGGATCAAACAGATCCTTGAACTCAACGAATTCGCGCGCATGCAGGCGCTCCAGCACTTCGGTCATCCGCTGGCGCACTGACAGCGCCTCAGCCCGGATGTGATGATGCGCCAGCATTTCGGCACGCTTCAGTACATCCTTGAAGGCAAATAGTAATTCCTTTAACTGCAGGTCCGGCAACTTCTGCACCGGTCGGCGCTCCATCGGCTCTGCTGATGCCTGATGCACGTCACGTTCCATACGCGGCAGCTCGACAATATTGTCAGCCGCTTTCTTGAAGCGCTCGTACTCCAGCAGCCGCCGCACCAGTTCGGCACGCGGATCGTCTTCGTCCTCTTCGTCCTCCTCAACGCGTGGCAATAACATACGTGACTTGATTTCTGCCAGCATGGCCGCCATGAGCAGGTATTCACCGGCCAGATCAAGCTGCAGTTCTTTCATCAGCTCGATGTACTCAACGTACTGCCGGGTGATTTCCGCGATGGGAATATCGAGAATATCGAGGTTCTGCCGGCGAATCAGGTACAGCAGCAGATCAAGCGGCCCTTCAAAGGCCTCAAGGAAAACTTCGAGCGCATGCGGGGGAATGTACAAATCGCGCGGCAGCTCGGTGACCGCCTCGCCCTCGACCACGGCAAATGGCATTTCGCCCTGAGCGGGACTTCCCTCTTCTGTTAGCAGCGCAGGCTGGTTTGCGGGTGTCGACTCGACAACCTTGAGTTCCGGCTTTTTAGCCGCGTCACCCTCCGACATGGGTACCCCTATAAGCCCACCAAAAACGTCACCAGGCCTGCCACGAAAGCGTAGAGCGGCTCTATCACCACCCACAGCACGCCGGTGAACAACAACAATACGATGATTATAAGGCCGAACGGCTCAATCCAATCCAGGATTTTGCCCACCGATTCGCTTACCAGCCCGCGCAACACGCGCCCACCGTCCAGCGGTGGTATAGGAATGAGGTTAAATGCTGCCAGTAATACATTGATAATCAGTCCAATTTCTGCCATGGATATCAGCCAGGAACCAATCAGCCCCTGCTGCAAGCCGAGCAGATAGACCACTTTGAACAGCAGCATCCAGGCCACCGCCATGAGGAAATTTGCGCCCGGACCCGCAATGGCGACGAAAATCATGTCCTTTTTGGGATTTCGCAGGTTGTTGAACCCCACCGGCACCGGCTTCGCCCAGCCGAACAGCACGCCGCCCGTTATCCATAAAATCAATGGCACCGCTACGGTGCCGATAGGATCGATGTGCTTAAGCGGATTTAGCGACAAGCGCCCGAGCATCTCAGCCGTGCGATCGCCCTTCAGCCGGGCTGCCCAGCCATGGGCAACCTCGTGCAGGGTAATGGCAAAAAGCACCGGAATGGCGCCGATAGCAATGCCGTTGAGCAACTGGTTGATATCAAAACTTGGCATAACAGCAGTATATAGAAGCTCGGCAACCGTTAGCTGAAATCATCAATGGAACCCTTACCCTCGCGCAACACCACGGGGAACTCGCCGGTCATATCCACCACGGTCGTCGGCTCGATGCCACAGCTGCCTGATGCCAGCACCAATGCCACATCGTGTTTCAGCCGCATTGCCATTTCCTCCGGGTCCGTCATGGGCAACTCATCACCCGGCAGGATCAAGCTGGAGCTCATGAATGGCTCAGCCATTTCTTCCAGCAGAGCCTGGGGCACCGGGTGGTCGGGCACGCGTATGCCGATGGTTTTGCGCTTTTCGTGCTGCAGGCGCCGCGGCACAC
>CAYGKB010000120.1:0-6148 GCA_964350425.1 uncultured Chromatiaceae bacterium
ACTGAAACCAGCCGCGCGGGTCGTCCTTGTACAGCCAGCCTTTGGCCTTCCAGTATGACAACGGCTTGGATGCGTTAACACCAAAATAATTCAGCTCCGGATCATGGCAGACAGAATTCAACTGCGCTTTCCTGAACCACGATGCCGGGAATTCTTCGCTGCAGTCGGTCATGTATTTGCCGCCGAAGACACCGAGCTCCAGCATCTGCGCCGGCGAGAGTTCCGGCTTGAATTCGGGATCGAAGTTCCTGCCGACCGGCGCTGTGCGCACATACTCATAGTCCTGTTGCATCCTGTCATTGACTACCACCCGGACTGGTTTCACTTGCAGACCCCCTGCTTAACGCTGGGCTGCCAGCTGCTGCCGGGGCAGTAAAATCTCTGCGTCGCGCGCAGCCGCCGGCAACTCATTAACAGCCACCATAATTTCATTGCGCCGGGTAAACGGGAGACTGAACGGCGCGTTGTAGACGGCTCTCTCAAACCTGCCCTGCGGCTCGATGTCGGCAGCCCGTAATGCATCGCGCAGCTTGATTTCCTGACGCACAAAGCTGCGGTCGGTCCAGCGGCTGGCAAACTGGCGCACCGCCACCAGCCGGCTCGGTACTTCGCGTATGTAGACCCGCTGATCAACCGGCTGCGGTGCCGTTTCCAGCGTGTACGCGGCCGGCAGGGCGAATGACATAGTCCAGCCGGTGGCCGACTCGGCCTGTTGCACCGGGACCGTCATGGCAATTTTTTCGCCGCTCCGGGTGTCGCTGCCCGGGTTGTCAATTGACGCTGCGGCGACCGGCACGGTCATGGCGATCTCCGCAGCGTTGCGATTGGCTCCGGAAATATAGGCGAACAGGCGACGGAACCCTTCCGCACCGGCATCGCGATAGCCGTCGGTATTGCGAATTACAGTTTCGGCGACCAGGTAGGAATCGTACTGGCGGTATTCAATACCGTCCTGCTCATGGATTACAGTGTAGTCAGGCTGTTCGTAGCTCATGGCTGTGCCTCCTGCCAACAGCGCCACCGATGCCAGCATCAGCCGGGCTGTCGCGGTTGTTAATCGGTTTGTCTGCATGACCGTTCTCCTTGTTTCCCTGCAGGCTGTTTGACAGCCTGTGAAAAGGTATTCGCGGTCACTGCGACAAAGGATCCGCAGCCAGGCCGATCGTTACAATTTGATGCAAATCATGACTGCTGCCATGGGCGGCCGGACGCGCGATCACCCCTTTGCAGTGCAATACGGCTAGAATCGGCGCGATGTCTGATTTCGCTATTTCGCAGCTGTTTGCCGCCGCCACGCTGCTAACCGGCATGGCGGCCTTTCAGTTTCGCCGGCGCGCCCATATTCTGCGCGGCTGGTGCCTGGCGGCGCTGTTTGCCGCCATCCATTTCTGGTTCCTGGACGCCTACGAGGCCTGCTTCCTGGTGCTCGCCACCGCTTCGCGCTTTTTGGTGTCATCGTTTACCACTGACCGGCGACTGATGTATCTGTTTCTGGCGATCTCGCTGGGCGGTTTCGCCCTGACCTACCAGACTCCTGTCAGCCTGCTGGCATTGACTGCGACCCTGGTCGGCACCATTGGCAGCTTTCAGAAATCGGAGACTGTGATGCGCTATACGATGATGGCCACGGAACTGATCTGGGCCGTCCACAATCTGATTGTCTGGACACCGGTAGCGCTCGCCATGGAAGTGGCTTTTTTCGGCAGCAATCTTTTCGGCCTGCTGCGGCACCGCAGGGCCAGCGAAACCGCGCTTTAAAGCCGCTGCCCGTCTGCAGGGTATGATGGGGTTCCCGAACAATCGCAGATGGCAATACGATGATGAAAAACCTGCAACCCGCGGTTCTGGTTCTGGCCGGTGCCCTTCTGCTGGCCGGCTGTGCCGGCAAGCAGCCGCGCATTGACGTCGCGCGCTACCACCTGAACAAGCCCATCAATGCGGAAGCAGTGGTGGTAAAAACCGCGGCAGAAAATTCCGCCAGCGTCGAACAGCAAACCTATCTGGGTGCGGTGCGCAGTGAACTCAGCCGACTGGGATTTGATACCGCAGCGCCAGACGGCGCCGACCTGGTTGCGGAAACCACCGTAACCCGGGGCCTGCAACCGGCCGTCAAGAAGAGTTCCGGATTTTCAATTGGCATCGGCGGCGGCACCGGTGGCAGCCGCATGGGCATCGGCGGTGGTGTCAGCATACCGGTCGGCGAAGGAGCGCGAGAAGTCTATGTCACGGAACTGAAAGTGGTGCTGATTCGCCTGTCGGAAAAAGCAGTGGTCTGGGAGGGCACGGCGCGCCGGGAATCCCGCGACGCGCCGGCGCTGGCTGCGGCCGCTGTCAGTGAACTCGCGGCAGCTTTATTCGCAGACTTTCCGGGCGAACCCGGCAAGGTAAAGCCATGAAAAATTTTGCTGTTAGATTCCTGCTTACCTCCTTGCTCCTGGCTTTGAGCCTGACCGCGACCGGCGCGGAGTTTCCGGACCCGGCCCGGCCCACCGTGCTGATTACCGGGTCCAATGCCAACTATGGTCTCGCCTTTGTTGAGGAATACAACAAGCTCGGCTGGAACGTCATTGCCACCTGCCGCACACCGTCCGAGGCCGACAAACTGAACGCACTGGCAGCCGCCAGCCCGAATATCGTGGTCGAGGAACTGGACATCATGGACGATGGCGAGATTGCGGCACTGGCAGAGAAATACCGCGGTGTGCCAATTGATGTGTTGCTCAACAATGCCGCCATCAACGCTTACCGCCACGGCATGAGCACCTTCGGCAATATTGACTACGCATGGTTTGAGAAAATTCTGCGGGTAAACATCATCGGCCCGCTGAAAGTTTCGGAAGCTTTTCAGGAGCATGTTCAGGCCAGCAACCAGAAGACGATTGTCGCTTTGACGTCGACGGGCGGCTCAATTACCAACCAGACGGTACCGGTGAATGTGGGCTATTCGGCCAGCAAGGCGGGCCTGAACATGGCGATGAAAAATCTGGCCATCTACATGCGCAACAAGGATGTGATTGTCAGCATACTGGCGCCGGGCTCAATCGACACCGAGGACTACATGAATGCGACGGATCCCGATAGTGTGCCGCCGCTGTATCGGCGCATGATAAAAGCCGGGCGACTGGCGCCGCGCACCGCCATCAATGACATGATCGGCCTGATAGACCGGCTGACAATTGACGACAGCGGTGTCTACTACAACTGGGACGGCAGCGCGCTGCCCTGGTAGCTCAGTCCAGCCGTTGGTTTAACCGCGGCGACGTGACCAGCCGAACAGACCGGCAAGCGCCGAACCAAACAGCCAGACAGCAGCCGGAACCGGCACAACCTGCACGTCCATGCGGACGTTCTCGACACCCCAGCCGTCCTGCGTCACCTGAATACCGAAGTTGTATTCGCCAAGCGCATTCGGATCGAATACACCTCCGGGCGGTGCAACGGTTCCGGGGATTGCCGTCGAAGTCCAGCTAAACATCAGGTTCTGTGAATCTTCATGGTGCGTTGCGCCCGGGCCTTCGTAGTAGGTTATCCAGTCATTCAGGTTCAGCGTGCCGAGCCCTGCCGGACCGTTGTCAAACGCCGGATCAAAATCGTAGAACAGGACAAACTCGTAGTCGTCGATAGTTTCCGTGGTGCTGTCGACATCAATGTAGAAATTGAAATTCCACAGCGCACCCTCAGAACTGCTTTCCCCTGCGCCGCCGAAATTACTGCCGGCCTGAGCGTAGTAGGTGCCGGCGCCGTCGTTGGTAAGCGTCGGATTGGAATAGCGCTGCGTGGCACTCATCGCAACCGTAATTAAGGTGCTGCCATTGGACCACTGATCAGAAATCGCGACTTCATCATTGGGAATTCCGGTGCCGCCCCAGGTTGCACCATCCAATGGCCCAAAGGTGTCATAAAGCGGCGCAGCCGCAAGCGGCAGGCTGACCAGAGACAATGCTGACACGGTCAGTACCGGAAAAAAGCTTCTGCTGTTCATTTGTATCCCCAATTTAATTATGCCGATGCCATACGGGCATCTTTTGCAGTCATGCACGACTGTGGGCAATTGTTCCCGACCTTCACCGCTGGTACCGGTTTAAACAGCCGAAAATATTGATCTTCCTCGTCACCTAAAGTAGCACTTGCGATGCAGATTACAAATTAAATTTTCGTTACCGGCACAAAATGGATGATCCGGCAATTATGTTAACTTACAGGCACATACCGCCATCAATGAACAGCGTGGTACCGGTAACAAACGCGCTGCGCTCGGAAATCAGGTAGGCAGCCGCCTCCCCGGCGTCATGTTCGCAGTCGCCGAAGCGGCCGACGTGATGCTTTGCAGCATTCTTGGCCTCGATCGCCGGCATGGCTGCATGCATCTGCATGGCTTTTTCGGTCGCAAACACACCGAATAACAATGTGTTCACCCGTATACCCTGGCGGGAATACTCCATTGCGGCTGCCTCAGTGAGGCCTTCCACCGCCCGCTTGGACGCGATGTACGGCGCCATGCGCATGGCAATATCCCGAGTCGCACCGGAACTGATATTGATGACGGAGTAGTTGTCACCCATGGTCGCGCCCTGCGCCAGAAACTGCTGTATGGCAAACCGCATGCCCAGATAAGTGCCGGTTATATTGGTGTTGACCACCTGCTGAAAACTTTCCAGCGGCTCGTCGGCCAGCAGCTTAAAATCGCCGGGAAACACGGCGTTATTGATAATGGCGTCCAGACGCCCGAACCTGTCAACGGCAAATTGCACTGTTGCCGCATTGTCCGCCTCACTGCAGATATCCATTTGGTGGTAGGCCGCGCTGGCTGCGTCACAGCCGGCTGCTTCGACCAGGCGGCCCAGCGCTGCCTCGCCACTGTCCGCATTGCGGCTGGTAATAACAACCCTGGCACCGTATTTGGCGAGCCGGGTCGCCATGCCGAAACCGATGCCCATGGTGCCACCGGTGATGATGACGACCTTGCCGTCCAGCTCTTTGTCGCTCATGTGCTTCCTTGTTGTTAGCCGGTTTGCTGTGCCTGCAGTTCGTCCAGCAATTGCACCGTGACAAAATTGGTGCCGCGTTCTCTGGCCGCTTTTTCAGCGTTCTCTATGATCATCGGCTGCACGAATTCCGGCGCGGCCTCAATGCGCTTCAGCGCGTCGCCGTCCCACTCGAGCGTGGCGGTCGTGAGCGGATCATGCGGCACCAGCGGCTCCGACAACGCATAGTTTTTGGGGCGGGTCGGCTCGATGTCGTCGATGTCGACATAGTGAAGGTCAGCAACCCGGACTTCTTTGGCATCAGCCGGCGCCAGCGTCGCCATCGCCGGAAACACCCAACCGTCCGGACTGGCTTTGCGCGCGGGCGACGGAATAATTCGCGGGATGTGGTCCGGGTCGCCGAGCTGCGCACGGTCAAGCTGCCAGCCCTTGTCGCGCATGCGTTCCATCAGCGTCCAGTAGGTCAGGGTAATCTTGTCCTCATCGTGAGTGTACAGACCTTCCGGGCGCGGCCCGGTCAGCGCACCGATGGGCCGCTGCGCTTCCGCAATGCGTTTGTCCTGATGGGCATTCTGCAGATTGCGGCGCACATGCTCGTTATCGAATTCCGGCTCGGTACGGTAATTACGGAAAAAGATATAGCGCATCATGGTGCGGTTCTCGTCAATCGGCGTTGAAAACTCATAGAACACGTTGAATTTGCCGGAACCCATACCACCGATTTCCAGCTTGCCGCTCAAGGTAAATCCCGGCACCCAGAAACGCATGGTGGACTCGACGAAAGTATCCTTGGCACGCATTTCACTCCAGACGCCGGCGCTGGGCGTGGTGTTGGAGCGGTGTACGGATGTGTATCCGTTATCGAACAGGGTAACTTTGTGATCCGGCGGCTGAATCGGGTTTTCCTGGCTTTTGAACGAAATGCCATGCACCACCGGCAAATGCACCAGGTCAAGGTTGGTGAACTTGCAGGTATGGTAGTCCGCTTCCCAGATCTCTTCATGCATGGCGCCGCGATAGTTGTCGTCGTCCGCCTCAGGCATGTCGAAGAGCGGCGCCGCGGCATCCGGGTCATCACCGAGACAAACCCAAATCAGCCCGTACTTCTCCTGCACCGCATAGGCATCGGTTTTCACACGCGGCAGCACCACCTGCGGATCGTG
>CAYGKB010000121.1:0-6119 GCA_964350425.1 uncultured Chromatiaceae bacterium
GGAAAAATGCGAAAAACACCGTGAACATAACCGGCAGGAACATCATTACCTTGGCCTGCACCGGGTCCGGTGGTGCCGGGTTCAGTTTTTGCTGCACGAACATGGCCGCGCCCATCAGCAGCGGCAGAACGAAGAACGGATCACGCGACGACAAATCGGTAATCCACAGCGCAAACGGTGCCTGGCGCATTTCCACGCTTTCCAGCAACACCCAGTAAAACGCGATGAAAAACGGGATCTGGATCAGCATCGGCAGACAGCCGGCAGCCGGGTTCACTTTCTCGCGTTTATACAACTCCATCATTTGCTGGCTGAGTTGCTGGCGATCATCCTTGTAGCGATCCTGCAGCGCTTTCAGGCGCGGCTGCAGCTTACGCATTTTCGCCATGGAGCGACCGCTGGCCTCGGTCAGTTTGTAGAAAGCCAGCTTGATCAGCAGTGTCACCAGGATAATGGACCAGCCCCAGTTGCCGACAAAATCGTGCACCAGTTGCAACAACCAGAACAACGGCCGGGCAAGGATAGCCAGCACGCCATAGTCGACGGTCAACGCCAGACCGGTTGCGGTTGCGTCCAGGCTCTTCTGGTTTTTCGGCCCGACAAAGATTTTGGCGCTGAACGTTTCCTGCGCGCCCGGCTGAATCGCATGCCATTCGGCGCCGCTGGCACGAATCACCACGGTGCCATTTTTATAGCTCGCGTCATAACGATAGTCGCCGTTTTCAGCAGGCACGGCTGCGGATACAAAGTGATGCTCCAGCGAAGCTATCCAGCCACCGGCGACCGTCAGATCAAGCGGTTCTTCAGCCAGATCGTCCGGGTCGAGTTTTTCGTATTTTTCCGTGTCGTAGTAAACCGGGCCGTTAAATGAATACGAATCCACATTGAACATGGACCGCTCCGGCGGATTGTGTACCCGACTGATACGCAGATAACTCAGCGCATACCAGTCGGCCGCCGCGTTGTTAGTCACGGCATAGTCCAGACCGATGTCGTAGCGGCCGCGATGGAAGGTATAGGTTTTGGTGACCAGCACGCCGTCGGCCGAACGCCAGGTAAGCGGCACCTTCAGCACGTCAGTGCCATCAGCCAGCACATAACTTTCGGCGGCACTGCTCAGCATTGCCTCATGCGTCGGCCCGCCCTTGGCGGAATCAATCAGGCCACTTTCGAGCACATAGCGGCTGGCCGGATCCTGATTCAACAGCAGTACCGGTACATCAGGGTTCTTTTTATCTACGGGATATTTTTTGAGTTCGGCGCGCACCAGCGCTCCGCCGCGCGGGCTGATTTCCAGACGCAGCACATCCGTTTCTACCTTGATGTTGCTGACGGCCTGAGCTGCCGCCGGGGTTGCGTCCGGCAACGGCGCACCATCGGTTGCTCGCGCCGCGGTGGGCGGTGGCATGTCGTCAACCGGCAAAGGCGTCGCCGGCATGTCAGGTGCTGCCGGTGCATCGGGGGCCCTGACGACCTCCGGTGCGGTCACGGTCTCGGGCTGGTGCTGCAGTTGCCACTGTGTCCAGGTAAAAAACGCCAGCGTGGCGAAAACGCCCCACAGGATGATGCGCTGGTTATCCATCTAAACTGAATCCTTTTGTTGCCGCGGCTGGTCCTGGCGCTGCCGCAATCTTTGCCAGTGCTGCTCGAGGCTGGCAAAAAGCTGCGCGTTGGTGGCCCGGGCGGCCCTGTTTTGAGCGAGAATAATAATGTCTACGCCGCCCAATGTCCGTTTTTGTTGGCGGAAACTTTCCCGCGCGAGCCGCCGCACCCGGTTGCGTCCGGTGGCAGCGGGGATTTTCTTTTTTGCCACGGTGAAGCCGACCCGGGGCTCCGTGGTGCCGTTGTCACGGTACAGCACGGTGAAATACCGGTCGGCGGAACGCGACGCGGCGGCAAATACGCGCTGAAAATCTGCCGGCTTTAGCAGCCGGGAAGCGCGGGTAAAACTGAAAGGTGCAGAGGGCGTTTTCTCATCCCCCGTAATGTCACCGGAGCCGTCCGGACGGACGGATCAGTGAGACAGGCGAGCGCGTTTTTTCTGCCGCCGGCGTTTCAGTACCAGGCGGCCGCCCTTGGTCGCCATGCGGGCGCGAAACCCGTGTGTGCGCTTGCGTTTGATGCGGCTGGGCTGATATGTACGTTTCATTGCAGGCACCGGGCCCCAAAAAAAGAGCGCGCAGGGTACGCGCCACGGCAGACCATGTCAATACTGGGCTGCACCTGTGGATAACTCAACATAACAGGTATAGACTTGCCGGTCCGCTTCGCTGGAAAAAAATAATAACCGAGCTTATCTAACCGGACTCACGATAGTGCAAACCACCCTCTGGAATCAGTGCATTCAGGCTCTAAAAGCGGATCTCAGCGAACAGCAAATCAATATGTACCTTCGTCCTCTGCAGCCCGTCGAGGAAGCAGAGCGGTTGCGGTTGCTGGCGCCAAACCGGTTCATTGTTGACTGGATCAACGCCAATTGCCGGCAACGTATTGACGAGATAGTTGACGGCCAGACCGGCTGGCCGGCAGGCGCCGTGAGTATCGAGGTGGGGCAGCAACAACGCGAAGCCACCGTCAGTCAGCCCAACGGCGGCGCCGAGAAGCCCATTGCGCCGGTACCCGGCGGCGCGCTGAATCCGGCCTATACCTTTACCACCTACGTGGAAGGCAAAAGCAACCAGCTGGCGCGGGCCGCCGCGCTGCAGGTAGCCCAGAACCCTGGCCTGGCCTACAACCCGCTGTTTATCCAGGGCGGGGTCGGACTCGGCAAGACCCACCTGATGCACAGCATCGGCAATCTGATCCGCGAGCGCCGGCCGGGTGCCCGCGTTGCCTATGTGCACTCGGAAAAATTTGTCGGCGACATGGTCAGGGCCCTGCAGCACAACCGCATCGCCCAGTTCAAACAAACCTACCGCTCGCTCGATGCTCTGCTTATTGACGACATCCAGTTTTTTGCCGGTAAACAGCAGTCGCAGGAAGAGTTCTTCCATACTTTCAATGCCTTACTGGAAGGTCAGCGGCAGGTGGTACTGACCTGCGATCGCTACCCGAAGGAAGTTTCCGGCCTCGACCAGCGACTTACCTCGCGGTTCGGCTGGGGGCTGACGGTGGCGATCGAGCCGCCGGAACTGGAAACCAGCGCGGCCATTCTGATGACCAAGGCCGAGGCAGAAAAAATCGATCTGCCGGAAGACGTTGCCTTTTTTATCGCCCAGCATATCCGTTCCAATGTCCGCGAACTGGAAGGCGCATTGCGCCGGGTGATGGCGAATTCACAGTTCACCGGGCAGCCGATCTCACTGGAGTTTGCCAAGGATGCGCTGCGCGATTTGCTGGCGGTGCACGACAAACTCGTCACCATCGAAAACATACAACGCACGGTAGCCGGCTACTTTAAAATCCGGGTAGCGGATCTGTTGTCGAAAAGTCGCAGTCGCTCAATTACCAGGCCGCGGCAGATTGCGATGAGTCTTGCCAAAGAACTCACGAGTCATAGCCTGCCGGAAATCGGCGATGCATTTGGCGGGCGCGATCACACTACAGTGCTGCATGCGTGTCGCAAGGTGAAAGAACTGCGGGAAACCGACAACCGGGTGCGGGAGGACTACCAGAACCTGCTGCGAACGTTGACGGCCTGACGGCGCCGCTTGGGTGGGGGTGAATAAGCTGCGGAGAAATCCGGGGACGCAACGGGGAAAAACTGTGGATAAATTCGGACCGCGGTTTTGAACACAAGTTATCCACAGTCGGCGGCCTGAAAAGTCATGCTTATTCACAGTTTAGATTTTGTTTAAGTTATTGATTTTAAATAGCTTATTTGGATTGCGAACAGTTTGAATGTCGCTATACAGCAACTACAGTTTTTAAATACAAAACGATTTATTTATATACGGGTGAAGGAATGAAACTGAGTACGTCGCGTGAATCGCTGTTAAAACCGCTGCAGGCGGTTATCGGCGTGGTAGAGCGCCGGCAGACAATGCCGGTGCTGGCCAACGTACTGCTGGTTGTGAGTGATAGTGAGCTGGCGGTTACGGCTACCGATCTGGAAGTCGAACTGGCGGCGACCACGGCAGTGGACAAAGTTACGGCCAGTGGTGAAATAACGGTGCCCGGACGCAAACTGCTGGACATCTGTCGTGCCCTGGAAGACGGCCCTGACGTCAAACTCAGCCTGAGCGGTGATCGGCTTACGGTGCAATCGGGACGCAGCAAGTTCGTGTTGTCGACACTGCCCGCCGCGGAATTTCCGCTGATCGAAGATACGGCCATGGACCGGCAATTCACCATGAGTCAGGCCGACCTGGGCCGGCTGCTGGACCGTACTCATTTTTCGATGGCGCAGCAGGACGTGCGCTATTACCTGAATGGTTTGTTGCTCGAGACGGGCAGCGGCAGGCTGCGCGCGGTGGCGACCGACGGCCATCGGCTGGCGCTCAGCGATACAGCGCTGGATGGGGCTGACGGCGGCAAGTCTCAGGTTATTGTGCCGCGCAAGGGCGTGGTTGAGCTGCAGCGTTTGCTGGACGGTGACGCCGATGTGCAGATTGCACTGAGCGGCAACCATATCCGGGTTGTGGTCGGCAATATTCGCTTTACGTCCAAGCTCATTGATGGCCGGTTTCCGGACTACGATCGCGTCATACCCGCCAGTGGCGGCAATGTGCTCAAAGCAGACAGGGACATCCTGAGACACGCATTGCAGCGGGCAGCCATTCTGTCGAATGAAAAATACCGGGGCGTGCGACTGGAATTTATGCCCGGCCGGATCAAGATTCAGGCTAACAATCCGGACCAGGAAGAAGCCGAGGAAGAGGTCGAAGTCGAGTACGACGGCCAGGAAATGGAAGTCGGTTTCAACGTCAATTATCTGCTTGACGCGCTGGCCGCGGTCGAGAGCAGCGAAGTGGAATTCGGCCTGGTAGACCCGGGCAGCAGTTGTGTGGTGCGGGCGCCGGGTGACAAGGACAGCCTCTACGTCGTTATGCCGATGCGCCTCTAAGCGGCGGGTCCGGGTGGCAGTGTGAGCCTGCAGCAGTTTCGCGCCAGCGGCTTTCGCTGCCTGCAGGACGTTGAATTTGTCCCTGATCATACCCTCAACCTGATTTCGGGGCCCAATGCCAGCGGCAAGACCAGCCTGCTGGAAGCGATTTTCTATCTGAGCCGTGGCCGGTCGTTTCGGGCCAGCGGCAATCGCGAGCTCATTCAGACCGGACGACCGGCGTTCACTCTCTACGGCGAAATTGTGGCGGACGGGGCTGACCATCGTGCCGGCGTGGAAGTTGCGCATGGTGAGCGCCGGATCCGGATTGACGGCAGCAACGGCACCGCGGCAGAACTGGCCAAAATCATGCCGGTGCAGGCAATTGATCCGGAAGTCCACAACCTGGTGCAGGGCGGTCCTGAATACCGGCGCCGGTTTCTGGATTGGGGTGTGTTTCACGTGAAACATCGCTTTCTGGAGACCTGGCGTCGCTACCAGCAGGCTTTGCGCCAACGCAATGCGGCGTTGCGTGGCGGGGAATCGGCAGCCAATGTGCAGGCGTGGGACGAGGCCTTTGTAACGGCCGGCGAGGAAGTCGACTCACTGCGGCGCGAATATTTTGATGCCTATTTGTCGTTATTATCGCCGATAATTAAAGAAAAGCTTCCATTTAACGCTATTTGTGGATATCGTCGAGGCTGGTCTGATGATCTGAGTCTCCAGCAGGCCTTGCACCAAAGCAGTGCGCAAGAGCGCAGGCTGGGTTCCACCCAGGTCGGGCCGCACCGCGCTGACATTGCGATCAGTGTGCAGGACCGGCGAGCTCGCTACCGGGTCTCACGCGGTCAGCAAAAACTGCTGGCCGCTACCCTGGTAATCACCCAGACCCGTTTTGTCGCTACCTGCGGAATCGGCGATCTGGTGCTGCTGGTGGATGACCCGGCTGCCGAACTGGACCGCGACAACAGGCAACGCCTGTTTGACCTGCTGCAGAAAATTCCCGCCCAGATGTTCGTTACTGCGCTCGAGCCCGAGGACCTGCCATGGTCGGATCAGGGCCTCATGTTTCACGTGGATCACGGCCGATTGTCATCACGTTTATAGCGCTCTGAACCCCCCGAATGGCATATAA
>CAYGKB010000122.1:0-6104 GCA_964350425.1 uncultured Chromatiaceae bacterium
CAACAAACTGCAGCGAAAAAGGCTGGTCGCTCATGGGCGAAAATACTCTTGCCAGCGCGACTCGACCAGATCAAAAACCTCGGGACTAAGTTGCTCCAGCAGTACGCGCGACACCTCCGGCCATTGGTCCGGACCGCCTTCCTCGGGATACTGCCGGGTCGCATCAAGAATCATTTTGCTGGTAACCCAGCGTTTCGGCTGACTCGGGTCCAGCGGGAAACCTTTGGTGCTGGCGATTGTTTCCGTGGCCGGGTGGGGCTGCCAGCGCGTGCCAAGCGCATGGAATATCTGGGTAAAGTTATGAATATCTATATCGCCATCCACCACAATAATGGTCTTGGCGAATATGTCCTGCTCGGCAATTATCCGGCCGGCCGCCAGCCCTTCGCCCGCAGCTTTTTTGTTGATGCTGACCAGTGTCACGCCGGTCGTTTCAATGGGGCGGTATACGTCCACCAGCCCAGGAATCTGTTCCCGGTAGCGCACCTTGTTGGTGACGTTTTGCGGCAGCATCAGGGTGAGCTTGGTAATGCCGGCGAAAGAATTAACAATCAGTGGCCGGTCCCGGAAGGTGACTGCCCGGACCTGCATAAAAAAGTTCTCGGGTTTTTCCAGGCCCATATAACCGTAGACTTCGCCATACGGACCTTCGGCTTCCATGCGGTCTACCGGGATTTCACCTTCGATAACCATTTCTGCCTGTGCGGGCACCAGCACATCATGGCTTTCGCATTTCACCAGCTGCACGGCTTTGCGCCGCAGGCCGCCCGCTATGTCCAGTTCGTCTTCACCCAACTGGGTAATCTTCGAGGTACCGACCGCAAAGGTGATCGGATCGGCGCCGATCACCGCCGCCGCAGCTATGGTCTTGCGCCCGGCCTTGCGAGCGCGCTCTATGAACTGCCAGGCGTGCTGACCGACTTCGGCGTTTACGCCGATTTTATCCGCACCCTTGAGCTGACAGCGGTAGGTACCCACGTTGCGACCCAGCTCCGGATCCTCCATAAACACCGAGGCCGCTGTGAGGTAGCGCCCCGCGTCTCGGGGATTGGTTTGCAGCCAGGCGAACCGGCGCAAATCAATGTCTGCACCGGTCTGAATGTTTTGCTTGCAGGGTGCATCTGCGGCACCTACCGTTTGCGGGGCCAGCGTCGGCCAGTTGCCATTGCTGTCGAGTAATTCTTCCAGCAGCGTGGCCCCCTGCGCGCGGGCTTTGCTTTGGTCTGCAGTGTACGGCTCGGCACCGAAAGCCAGCGCCTCGCCGTCCCAGCCGGGAAATGCGTTACCCAGCACCGGACCGTCCCGCCATGCGCCGTCAATTTTGAGTCGCTCAATCAAAAATGCCGGCGCCTGATGAAACCCGTTTGTTTCAATCAGACGGTAAGCAAAACCAGTCGGCTCAAAGCGGTCGGCATCCATTTCTGCAATGCGCAGCAGGCGGCCGTTGGCCTCGAGTGCCGCAATATAGTCACGCATGTTGTCGTAAGGACCGCAAACATGCGGCGCGCCGGGGTTGGGATGAGTAGCAGTCACGCGCAGGCTCCTTACTGCAGGTCGCTGAACAGGCGTTCGAGCATTTCGCTCAGCCGGCGGATATCGGTCGGGCTGAGCTTGCGGAACATGCGCTCCACAAAAGCTTCAGCCGCGGGCATCAGTTCGGCAGTGATTTCCCGGCCGCGGTCGGTGATCCAGACTTCCACCGCGCGACTGTCGTGCAGGGAAGGGCGGCGCACTACCAGCCCGTCGCGTTCCATCTGATCAATAACCCGGCTGACGGCGGGCTGTTCGCCGCCGCTCAGGTCAGCGATGGTGCCGATGCGACTGCCGTCAAAGCGCGACAGCACGCTCAATACCTGCCAGCGGCCAATGGTCAGACCATGCTCGCGCAGGGTTTTTACCCACAACTGATTCACCCGGCTGGTTACCCGGTTCATCAGGTAGGGCAGCATGTCATAGGTGACCGGCCAGTCGCGGCGCCCGGCAGCGGGCACGGCCTGCAGTTTGGCATTCTTGTTATTCATGTAGATACATATTCTACATGGACAGCAGGCCGCTCAGGCGGAGAAAGTTTTCAGATCGCGCCGGCGTCCCGCAGAGCGGCTATTTCTGCTTCGCTGTAGCCGAGCAGGTCACCGAGAATTTCCTGGTTGTGGGCACCCAGGCGCGGGCCAGGCCAGCGCGTGGCACCGGGAGTATCGCTAAGCTTCGGCACCATCGCGGGAACCGTAAGCGGTTTGCCGTTGGACTCTACCGTCTCAAACAGGCCGCGCGCACGGTAGTGTTCGTCAGCGAACATATCGGCAACACTGTAAATCGGCCCGGAAGGAACCTCGGCTTTTTCCAGCACTGCCAGCGCTTAATCGCTGGTCATGGTTTTCATCCACGCTGCTATAACCGCGTCAATTTCCGGTTCGTGCTTAACTCGTCCGGCGTTATCAGCATAGCGCGGGTCTTCGCCCATGTCGGGGCGGCCCATGGCATCACACAGACGTTTAAAAATGGAATCGCCGTTGGCGCCGATAATGACGTCTTTGCCATCCGAGCAACGATAGGTGTTGGTCGGCACAATGCCGGTCAGGGTCGAACCGGAGCACTCGCGAATTTCGCCGCCGCGATCGTATTCCGAGACCACCGATTCCATAAGATTGAAGACCGCCTCATAAATCGCCACGTCAATGACCTGGCCCTTGCCTTCAGGGTCGTTTTGTTTGCGCACCAGGGCCATCAGTATGCCCATGACCGCATGAAACGCGGCCAGCGTGTCGCCCATGCTCAAATTCGGCCGCACCGGGGGCCGGTCGGGAAAGCCGTTCAGATAACGAAAGCCGCCATAGCCCTCGCAGACTGAGGCAAAGCCCAGCTTGGCAGAGTTCGGGCCGTCCTGGCCGTAACCGGAGACGCGCGCGTAAATAAGTCCCGGGTTGGCCGCCCGCAGTTCGTCCGGGCCAAGGCCCCATTTCTCCATGGCGCCGGGGCGAAAGTTTTCCACCAGCACGTCACATTCTTTGGCGAGCTTCCGAACTATGTCGGCCCCTTCCTGGGTGCGCAGGTTGGCCGTAATGCATTTTTTATTGCGTGCCATACCGGCCCACCAGACCGAGGTATCGCCGTCCATCATGCGCCACTTGCGCAACGGGTCACCGACATTGGGCTGCTCGACCTTGATCACTTCCGCGCCGTAGTAACCCAGAAAGGAACCGGTAAACGGGCCGGCAATCAGCTGGCCGAGTTCAAGAACCCGAATGCCCTTAAGCGGGCCGTTGTTGGAAGCGTCGTCTGTCATGGTAATGCGTTAGCTGAACGGGCGGGCAAGTCTAGCCGACTGGCGCGCTTTTGACAGTAAATTGATCACGAATTGGCGAAAAAACTGCCTTATCCGGCAGTCACTTGACGGTCACATGTCAGCCGCCGGCCGTGTTCAGGTGGGCAGTGAAAAACGCGCCGAGCTCGGCGCAGGCTTGCTCGGCTTCCGGCAGACCCGGCACGTCCTGCCAGACATGCCACATGCCGTCCCACACATCCAGGGTTACTTCCGTGCCTGCCGCTCGCGCCTTGCGTGCCAGCCGGAAGGCGTCGCTTAACAGCACTTCGCGACTGCCGACCTGGATCAGCAGCGGCGGAAAGCCAGCGAAATCGGCATATACCGGGGACAGCAGCGGGTCGCTGGCCGGTGTATCCCCGATGTAGGGTGAAACGCCCGGGGCAAAGCGAATGACCGGATCAAATTCAGCGAGCGTGTGACGGGTATCGCCCTGTTGGGTGTGATCAACGCTCGGTGACAGGGCCGCGACGGCGGCGGGTAAGGGCAGTCCCGCAGCGCGCGCTGCCAGCACCATCGAGATGCTGAGTCCGCCACCGGCCGAATCGCCGAACACACCGATCTGCGTCGCCTTGAACCCCTGTTGCAGTAACCCGCGGTAAACCGTGAGCGCATCCTCAACATCGGCTGGAAAAGGATGTTCGGGCGCCAGCCGGTATTCCACGGACAACACAGCAATGCCCGATTCACGCGCAACGCGCAACGGGGTGGCAACATTCTGCTGTGCGGAGCCCAGCACGTGACCGCCGCCATGCAGGTAAATGATAACGGGGCCCGGCGGCGGGGCTGCCCGGCGGTTTACCCAGAAAGCATCCACGCCATTAAATTTTTGCCGGGTGAGCACAAAGTCCGGGTCAATTTGCCGGGCAGTGCGCAAAAACATGCCGCCCAGCGCCTTGCGCATACGCGGGTAGTATTGCTCGTCATGGTCACGGGCGGGCAACTGACCGAGGCGCGCCTGCTGCAGATAGGCCTTTGCTTCGGCGCTGACGTGGCCGGGGACAGGATTGGGTGCTCGCTCGGCACACAATGGCCCAGCGAAGCTTGCAGCCAGCAGCAGCGCGACAATACGCATGGCGCTAGCCCGAACGGCGGATGGCTTCTTCCACCATATCCAGAAAATCACTCTCAGAGCCAACCTGTTCGGCTTCCTTGGCGCTCACTGTATAGCCATACTGATCGGCCAGCGACTGATACAGCGGTCTGCGATGCCTGACCAGCTCCGGGAAAATCCATTTGGCGAAAGCCTTGGGGTCCATCTGATTGCTGCTGGCCAGCTTTTCAACAGCAAGGTACTCGGCAACCTTGTTGCGCAAAAACTCTTCGTTGTAGTAGAGCGGTTTGGGGTCGCTCTGTGCCCGGTCAATCAGCTTTTGCTCCATGTCCTCGTCGGCACGGATGTAAAGCACCAGAGTATGGTCGGCCAGCACCTTTTCAGCCTCCGGACTGTTTATCTCGCAGACGCTGCCGCCGGTGTCGTTGAGAAAATGCTGGTAGCCGTAAATATTGCGCGCTTTTTCCATGAACGAAGCGACGTCCACCATGGCACGGTTTTCGGCCTCGCGGTGCAGTTTTTGCCGGCGCAAAAACTCATCCATTTCCAGACCGCCGAGTTCGGCAGAACCCAACTGGCCGAGAAACGATGAGATGGGCTCCAGGTTGTGCACAGTAATGTTGTTGGCGATATAGATGGAATCGCTGCGCAGCAGATCGCGCAAAAAGCCCACCTGCATCGCCTGTTGCTTGATGTTGTCCATGATCGGCTCATCAAGGTAACGAGTGCCGATACGGTAGTCGCCCGAATAGTGAAACCAGTTTGAGCTCGGCACATGGTTGGCCAGGGTAGTTTTACCCACGCCGGACATCCCCAGAATGGTGATGGCCTTGTTTTCCCAGTCCCGGAATTGTGCTGGATTCATGTGCATGGGCGCATTGTTGCCCCCCGCACGACTGCATGCAAGTAGCAAAGCTTGCGGGTATCATACGCGCCCCGGAGCGGCGGTCCCGCCCGGCCAATCAGCTTTTGTTAAGACAGCGTGCAGGAACAGACACGTGAGTGCGGTAGACGACAAATCAAACTGGACGGTGCACAAATTCGGCGGCACCAGCGTAGCCGATGCGGACTGTTTTCGCAGAGTCGCCCGTTTGCTGCACGCTGAAAGCGGGCCGCGCCAGGCCGTGGTGGTTTCCGCGATGGGCGGTATGACCAACAGTCTGCTTGCCCTGATCAGCGCGGCTGAAAGCGACCGGCAGGAACTGCAGACGGGTCTTGAGGCCATTCGGCAACGTTATACCGATACCGCTGCTGAATTGCTGCAGGATGAAGCAGCAAGGCAGGCACTGCTGGACATATTCGAACATGACCTGAACGATACTGCCGACATTCTGAATGCCGTGGCGCTGGTTGGTTCTGCTGCACAACGCAGTCGCGATGTGGTCGCCGGCTACGGTGAAATCTGGTCCACCCGCCTGCTTGCTGCATTTCTCAGGCAGGAGCGTCCCCGGGATCCGCTGGGACGACAAATATCCTGGGTAGATGCGCGGGAGATTCTTATTGTTGAGCACGGCGAGCTCGGACCGGCGGTGCTGTGGGAGCGCTCGCAGCAACTGGTCAAAGAAAAGTTTCCGCAGGACGAGCAGTCCATAGCAATCATCACCGGTTTTATTGCCACCGACAGCGACGGTTTGCATACCACACTGGGGCGCAACGGCAGTGACTTTAGCGCATCAATAATGGGCGCTTTGCTGAAAGCCGGCAGTATCACTATCTGGACGGATGGCAGCG
>CAYGKB010000123.1:0-6071 GCA_964350425.1 uncultured Chromatiaceae bacterium
AGAACGCCGGCCGCACCAGCGTCCACTGCATGCCGGATGCCTTGAGCGCGTCTTCAACAGCCAGATGAGCCGCGGGTGTCAGTCCGGTGGTGCCGGTCACTGCTTCGGGAGACGACAGCTTCACCAGGTACTCCACTCCGGATGCCTTGGCAGTTTCGATAAAAGATTTTTCCAGACGTTCCTGGTCCTGACTGTTGGACAGAATCAATACTGCCGTGTCGCAACCTTCCAGCGCGGCAGCGACGGATTGCGGATCATTCAGATCGCCCTGTGCCAGTTCCACGCCCTTGTCGGCCCACTCTTTGGCTTTGACCTTGTCACGCACCAGCGCACGAAACTTCACGCCGCGTTTTAGTAATGCATCGGCGGTAGCACTGCCGTTATTCCCGGTTATGCCGGTCAGAAGAATCATGCCTCGGTTGCCTCTTATTCTGTTGCTGTTGTTGTGGCGGGATATTCTAACGCAAGCTCCGGTGCCATTTTCTCCAGCAAGCCGATGCTGCGGGCCCGATTCAGCAGGGCGGACCAGTCAGGTATGGCCCGAGCGGCAGTATATTTCTGCAGCAGCACGCTGAACACATCGGTCGCGGCGATTCTGTCAAACTCCGCCGCCAGTTCCCGGGCGCGCCGCTCTTCACCTTCTGGCAAACAGCAGCGATTATAGGCTCGCAGCACATCGTCCAGCGATTGCGGCTGCTCCGCAGCCCGCAGCAGCAGATCGGCCTCCAGAAAATACAATGCTCCGCTCCAGTAGACTCGCATAAAAGCGCGTCGCTGCATCATGGCCGCACTGAGTTCCGCCAGTGTCAGATCATTGTGAGCATTGTCATCGGCGCCGCGCTGAAAGGCAGCGGCATAGCGGTCGTAGGCAGCGTCTGCGGACAGCACGCCGGCGCGCACCTGCAGAACGTTCTGGTAATAGCTGGCGAGACCTTCCGAAAACCAGGCATCGGCACGTCCCGGGTAGGGAATGAACAAGTGGCTGAACTCGTGATAGGCGGTCCAGTCGTTCACAAATTCCTGCAGCGGCTGCGTCGGGTTCACATAGAACAGTATGCCCTCGGGACGATTGCGCAGAATCCGGCCGAACGGAACCGGTCCTGAGGAGCGGTATGCCTTAAAAGCGATCCGGATGGTATCGCGTGGCCATTGCCCGTGCAGCGTGGCTACAACACCTCCCATATGCGCCAGCCATTCACGCAGTTGCTGTTGCTCGGCCGCAGAAAAATCATCGCGCCAGTCGAGCAGAAACGTGCCCTGTTTCACGCTAAAACTTTCTAGCTGAGCGGCCATGGCCGTGCCGGGCAGCAGGCAGGCAAGCAGATACAGGCAAAACAGGCGATGCATAGGCACAGACTGGCAGCAAATAAAAAGGCCGGCAAGCGCCGGCCTTTTTGCTATCCGCACGGTGCTGCGGATCGGGCAGGGTCAGTTCTTTGCCTTATCGACAATTTTGTTGGCGGCAATCCATGGCATCATCGCACGCAACTGCTCACCTACCTGCTCGATCGGATGCGCGGCATTCGCCTTGCGGGCGGCCGTCATCTCGGGGTAGCCGCCGGCGCCTTCGGCAATAAAGCGCTTGGCGTAGGAACCGTTCTGGATATTGGCCAACGCCTCGCGCATCGCGGCGCGTGACTCGGCGTTAATGACTTTGGGCCCGGTGACATATTCACCGTATTCTGCGTTGTTCGAAATCGAGTAGTTCATGTTGGCGATGCCGCCTTCATACATCAGATCCACGATCAGTTTGAGTTCATGCAGGCACTCGAAGTAAGCCATCTCGGCGGGGTAGCCGGCTTCGGTGAGGGTTTCAAAACCGGCCTTGACCAGTTCCACGCAGCCGCCACACAGCACTGCCTGCTCACCAAACAGGTCGGTTTCGCATTCATCCTTGAAAGTAGTCTCAATAATGCCGGTGCGGCCGCCGCCAATGGCTGAGGCATAGGACTTGGCGGTTTCAAGCGCGGTTCCCGAGGCATCCTGGGCGACCGCAATCAGGTCGGGAATGCCTCGACCCAGCGTGTACTCGGAACGCACAGTATGGCCCGGCGCTTTTGGGGCGATCATGATCACATCCAGATCGGCGCGCGGTTCGATTTCCTTGTAAAGGATCGCAAAGCCGTGCGCAAAAGCCAGCGTGGCTCCCTGTTTGATACTGGGTTCAATTTCGTTCTGGTAAAGCTGCTTCTGAAATTCGTCCGGCGTCAGAATCATGACCAGGTCGGCAGCGGCCACCGCGGCGGGTACATCGTCAACCCGCAGCCCGTGCGCTTCGGCTTTGGCGCGCGATGCTGAATCGGCGCGCAGGCCGACTACCACGTCCACGCCGGAGTCCTGCAGGTTGCAGGCGTGTGCATGCCCCTGCGAGCCGTAACCGATGACGGCGACTTTTTTGCCTTTAATAATGTTGAGATCGCAATCTTTGTCGTAATAAACCTGCACTGGAGTTCTCCTGCCTGGTGTCAGACACCAGTTTTTTAATGCGATTAAAAGGATTCGTGCCGTGCCTGCTCATAATTTGCCGGCGGCGCTTGAAATCGGCCTGACAGCGCTCTAAGAGGCGTCAGAGGGCACAAATATAAGGGCCTTTATTTGTTGCGTAAATCGAAATATATGCAATACAGTATCCCGTTATATGCAATAATTCGTTCATGGAGTTCCGCCAGCTGCAGCAATACGTCACCCTTGCCGAGACCCTGCATTTTGGTCGGGCTGCTGAGCAAAGCCACATCAGCGCGTCGGCACTGAGCCGCAGCATCCGGCAGCTCGAGGAGCAGGTCGGGGTCACTTTGTTTGACCGTGACAACCGCTCGGTGGCGCTGACGCGCCAGGGCGAGACCTTCCTCGATTACGCGCGTGACGCGCTGGCGCAGTGGGACGTGCTGCGCCACCGCCTGCAGGAGGAGGCCGGCGAGCTGCAGGGCGAGGTACGGATGTATTGTTCGGTGACGGCGAGCTACAGCTTTTTGTTCGAGTTGCTGAGCCGCCTGCGTGAGGAACACCCGCGCATAGAAATCAAGCTACACACCGGTGATCCGGAAAACGCTATTCCCAATGTACTGTCCGGCGAGGAGGATATCGCCATCGGTGCGCGTCCCGAAGTTATGCCTGCCGGGCTGGAATTCAAACCCATAGCCAGGTCGCCACTGGTGTTTATTGCGGCCACCCAAAGCTTCAGTGAACTGGGGGGCAGACCCGACCCGGCACAATGGGCCGCCACGCCGATGATTGTTTCGGAGCGCGGCCTGGCGCGCAGCCGGGTGGATCGCTGGTTTGCAGGTCTGGGCATTCAGCCGAACATTTACGCTCAGGTGGCCGGCAATGAAGCCATTGTCAGCATGGTTAGCCTTGATTTCGGTGTCGGCGTGGTACCGCAGATCGTACTGGACAACAGTCCGCTGGCCGAACGGGTACGGGTGCTGAATATCCGTCCGGCGCTGGAGCCCTATGAGGTGGGTCTGTTTACGCCGGCCAAGAAATTACGCAGCCCTTTAATAGCCGCATTCTGGGCGCAACTGCAGTGACCGTCACTGGCTGCAATGTAGACAACCGGACTATCGGTAATTGCTGATGCCGTCAGCGCTGCGGCGCGCCTAGATTGGTAATCTGGCCATAGCACCGGATGCCGCGCATGCCCGCCTTTATCAGAAATCTGTTCAGCTATTCGTTTCGCGTGTTTTTTGTGGCAGGAACCCTGTATGGCTTTCTGGTCATGTTGCTGTGGTCACTCGGTCTGCTGGGGCTGGGGCCGATTGCCAATCATCCGGATTCTTACCAGTGGCATGCGCATGAAATGGTGTTCGGTTTTGTTTACGCCATTGTTGCCGGCTTCGCGCTGACGGCGGTGGCTACCTGGACCGGCCGGCCGCCGGTGCAGGGCAGTGCGCTGGCGCTGCTGTTGCTCGCATGGCTGGTCGGCCGCGTGGCAACCATGTTTACCGGTGTCTGGCCACTGCTCTGGGTCGCTGTACTGGATCTGTTGTTTCCCGCTCTACTGGTGTACCTGTTTGGTCGCGAGGTGCTGGCTGCCGGCAACCGGCGCAATCTGCCGCTCGTGGGTATTGTGATGTTGCTGGGCGTAATGAACCTGCTGTTTTATTTCGGTAGCGGGCTGACGCCGGGCATGTCGCAGCTGGCCATACTGCTGGGCGTGCATGTGCTTCTGCTGTTGATCGCCGTGGTGGCGGGCCGGATTATTCCCAGCTTTACCGCCAACTGGCTGCGCGCGCAGGGCTGCAGGGACAGCGAACTGCCGAAAAACAACCTTGCCGTGGACCTGACGGCGCTGGCGCTGACAGTGGCGACTGGACTCGCAGTGACCTTTGCGCCCGTGCACCCGCTCAGTGCGATGCTGGCTTTTGCGGCCGCGGCCGCTCACGCATTGCGCCTGAGCGGCTGGGCGGGCCTGCGCACCGGCAAAGAGCCATTGCTGCTGGTCATGCACCTGGCCTATGCGTGGTTTCCGGTTGGCTACGTGCTGGTTGGCATTGCCGTGTTCGGTAACTACCTGGCGCCCACCGCGTTGCATGCCCTGACCATCGGGGTGATCACCGGCATGGTGCTGGCAATGACTACGCGGGTGCCATTGGGCCATACCGGCCGACCGTTGCGTGCCGCGCGTATCACGGTGGTGGTTTACGCGCTGTGGATGGTAACGGTTTGCGTCCGACTCAGCGGCCCGTTTTTCGGCATCGGCTATGTTTACACGGTGGAGACCGCCGCCACGCTCTGGCTGATCTTTTTTGTGTTGTATGCGTGGGTGTACTGGCCGATGTTGTCCGGTCCGCGCGCGGCTGCTCCTGCCTGATTGTCACGGACGAAATTTTTTCGCGAGCCAGTAGTCCAGGCTGACAAACCGGCCGCCGCCGATGAACAACAATGGCAGCAGCATGATGAAGTATGTCGCGGCCCATTCGATGCCGTTGTTGGAGATCACGAAGTTGCCGTTTTCGGTCAGCCACTCGTAGTTGCCATGTTCTTTTAGCAGGCTCTTGGCGCGACTGAGTCGTTCCATGGTGCCGGCGATATCAGCCGGCGCCCACGGGCTGAGCGGGTCGGCGACGGCCTGCCAGCCATTTTTCCAGTGGCTTGTCAGCGCCGCAACGGCCATGGTGACCAGCAGCGGAATGCTGACCCAGCGCACCGCCAGCCCGATCAGCAGGCAGGCGGCACCGATGACCTCGGCGCCGGTGGCCAGTCCGGCCAGCAGGGTGGGAAAGGGCAAACCCAGGCCCCAGTCCGGGTTGCCGAACCACGCCACGGTATTCTCAAAACCATTTAGTTTGTTAGTGCCGGCCACCCAGAACACCGGTGCCAGGTACAGACGCAGCGCCAGCGGCGCCAGCCAGTCCACTGCGCGCGTTGCGTCCAGCAGATCCTGCAGTTTGTTCAGCAATCCCATGGTCCCTTGCCTCGCTGACGAGAATCCGGCTAGTTGCTGACCGCACTGCCTGCGATCACACCGCTGTCACGCCATTGCCGCAGAATTTTCTCGCCGCCGGCGAGCACTGTCGCCAGGTTGTCATGGCCCAGTTCTGCAGCAATCTGTTCGAGCGCGGCACGACCGGTTAGCTGCGAGTCATGCTGCAACAGTTCATAGAGGCGGGCGCTGACGATGTTCAGCCTGATAAATCTGACCTTGTCGCTGGCATCGCGCAGCACCAGATAGTGCAGCGGCTGGTCGGCCGGCCCGTCGGGAATGTTGTCCGGGCCGATTTCATTCACTGCATAGTGATAAGCCAGCAGCCAGGCCGGCTGGGCGAGAACCGGAGAGTTGTCGAGCAGATCGCCGTCCGGGTCTATGGCACCCGCGGCAGGCTCCGGATCAGGCGCCAGCGCCAGGCCACCCTCGACCCACTCGTAGTGAGCCAGTTCATACAGGAACGGCGGATCCTCGTCGGCGTCCGGATGTAGCGGGCGCTCTTCGGCCAGGTAGTTGAGAAACTCGCGCGGCATGTCCGGAAATAATGGTGAATGACTAACATGGTCACGGTAGTAGTCCCGGATCAGAGCTGCCCAGCCGGCGTCGCCGAGAATTTTCTGACAAAGCGGAAAATTGCCGCCGAGAA